>CACZXQ010000067.1 GCA_902785115.1 Oscillospiraceae bacterium
TGGATACCGGCGGCAACTCCGGCTCTCAGGCCTCTGTCACCGTGATCCGCGCCTTGAGCCTGGGCGAGCTGGAATTTGCCGACGCGCCCAAGGTCATCTGGAAGGAGATTCAGACCGCCTGCCTCTGCGGGCTTGCGCTTGCGGCGCTCTGCTTCGGAAAGATCATGCTGGTCGATCGCCTGATGCTCGGCAATACGGATATCACGGTGCTCACGGCCTTTGTGGTCTGCTTCACCATGGCGCTCACGGTGCTCATGGCAAAGATCGTGGGCTGTACGCTGCCGATGGCGGCGAAGAAGATCGGCTTCGACCCCGCCGTGATGGCAAGCCCCTTCATCACCACGATCGTGGACGCGCTGAGCCTGCTGGTTTACTTCGGCATCGCCAGCGCCCTGCTGTTTTGAACCCAACAAAAAAAGGGAATGTGAAAAAAGTCCCTGAACTCGTAGGGGCGGCTATCAGCCGCCCGGCAGCATAACACAACTTTTTTACAAAGAAAGCACGGCGAATTCGTTCGCCGTGCTTTTCTCGTATATATCCGGCTTCACCGCGCGGGCGGCTGATAGCCGCCCCTACGGGAGACAGTGGGAATTTTGACTTTTTTCACAGCCCCTTTTTTCTGGCATTTTCTTTCACGCAGGGAGCTTCACACTGATGTTCGAGAAGCTGGCGCCGCAGCCGTCGGCAAAGACGCCGATGTGCGCGCCGTTGGTGCCGTGGAAGATGCGGGAGGAGAGCGCCTTGGTGTTGTCGATGTAGAGTACGACGATCTCATTCTCGCACACGAGCTTCACATGGTGAGTGTCCTGCTTGCTGAAGTCAAAGCGGGTGTAGGCCATGGGATCAAACTTGCGCAACTCCTCGATTTCGTAACCCTCATAGCGCACGAGCTTCTCCTTGGTGTCCAGGCACAGGGCGGTGTAGGTGTCGTCGGAGGCGCTGCCGCCGAAGGCAAAGCCCACGCGGCCGCTGCCGTCGATCGTCACGTCACACTCGAGCGTCATGGTGACGGGGCGGGTGCCCATGTCGGCCAGCGCGTAGCTCTCGCCGTCAGCGCTGAGGCTGATGCTGTTTCCGTTGATCTCGACCTGACCCTTGCGGCCCACAGCCTCGAAGGGCTTGTCGGCCACAAAGTAGTTATCGAAGCTCTCGGGTGCCTTGACGCCGAGCTTGCCGTCCTCAAGCTGTACAAGCTGGTGGTTCATCACGTTGCCGGCCCACTGGTAGATGCCGGAGTCGCCGCTGACGCCTGCGCGGCCGAGCCAGCCGCAGAGGTAGACGTTATCGCCGATCTCGGCGGTCTTGGCGGCGTAGAAGACAAAGCCGCTGCCCTCCATGGTGCCCTTGCCGTCGAGAATGTTGTCGGAAGGCGCGTGGAAGGGGCCGTACATGGAGTTGCTCATGGCGTAGTAGGTCACGCAGTCCCAGCTATAGGTGAGATACCAGGTGTCACCGATGCAGAACAGATCGGGGCACTCGAGGATGAACTGAGCGTGAGGCGCGAAGAAGGGGCCGCTGAACTCCCAGTTGACAAGATCGGTGGAGGTGAACTTGGCGACGACGCCGTTCATGCTCTCCTCATGGGCGGCGATCAGCATCCAGTAGCACTGATCCTCTTCCACCCAGAAGACCTCGGGGTCGCGGAAGTTGTCCTTATCGTAGTTCTCCGGGGCGAAGAGCAGAGGTTCGGGGTTCTTTTCCCAATTCACGCGGTCGGTGCTGGTGGCGACCATGACGCACTCCTTGCCCTTGCCGCCGTTGCCGGTGTCGTTATGGCCGGTGTAGAACAGGTGGTAAAGCCCGTCCTGATCCTGCATGACGCAGCCGGTGCCGAGCGCGGGGTCGGGCTCGGACATCATGCCGTAGCTGAGCACCATGCCGTGGTCGGTGTAGTCATAGAAGTTCGGGGTGCTGTACATATAGAAGGGGTGGTAGCCCTGGCCGTTGTGGTCGGTATCGTAGAGGTAGTAGAGTTCAAGCGTACCGTCCTCGGTCACGAAGGGCATCGTGTCGCCCACATAGCCGCCCTCGGGGATGGGGTAGAGGGTGTAGGGCATGGCCTCATAGTCTTCATCCGGGAGATTGGCCGCAAAGCCTTCCTCCACGGCCTCAGCGGGCGCCTCGGCAGGAGCTTCGACTTCGGGCTCCGCGGGAGCCTCGGCGGGGGCGGCGCTCTGAGCGCCGCAGGCGGAGAGGAGCAGCGCCAGGATCAGAAGTAACGCGGGCAGAAGCTGTTTTTTACGCATTGTTTGCACACCTTTCCATGCAGTTTTGAGCTGTGAGTCTTGAGCTTTGAGTCGGGAAGAGCCGGGAGAAGTGCCCAAGTTTGGCAGGGGGCGCTTCTCCTCAAAACGCAGCCCTCAAAACGCAAAACTTAGAATGTATAGATCGTATCGGAGACCTCGCTGGTGGCGCCGGCGCGCTCAACCTTGATGTTGTTGACGTTGAAGGTGCTGGGGGCGCTGGCCTTGCCGAGGGAGAACTGGATCACCAGGTGCGCGTCCTCGTTGGCATAGGCGACGTACTCGACGATCTGCGGCTCCATGGTGGCGTTCAGACCGTACATGGCGCCGACGCCCTTCTCCACGTTATCCTTGTTGAAGCAGACCTCGAAGGGCGTATCCGCGTTGGAGAAGACCTCGAAGCTGACGCGGTACTTCACGCCTTGCTTGAGCGTGACGCCGGTGTCGATGAAGAGCTTGGTCATCCAGGGCTCGCGGCTGTCAAAGGCGGGGACGGACTTGAAGGTGATGTTGGCGTTGGTGGCGGTCTTCTTGAGATCCGCGGTGTAGCCGGTGTGGGTGAAGAGCTCGGCGGCGTCCTTGCTCTCGGGCTTGGAGCTGACCTCAAAGGTGACTTCCTCGATCTTCACATTGCTGACGGTGTAGCTGTTGCTGCCGTTGTCATTGGTTCTGCCGAGGCGGATCTGCAGACTGAGCTCGCCAAAGCTCTGCTCGTGATACATGGTGTAGGAGATGTTCTGCGTGCCGGCGACCAGAGTCTTGTTCAGGAGCTGGCCGTAGGCATTCTCGGTATTGCCGTCGTAGAAGACTTCAACGACACCCTGCGGTTTGGCGGCAGTGAGGTCGAAGCTTACGCGGTAACCCTTGTTCTTTTCAGGCGTGAAGCCGGTCTTGACGTTGAACTTCAGGTTCCAGGGGTTGCGGTCAGAGGCGGGGGCGCTCTCCAGCTTGAGGGTGGCGCTGCTTGCGGCCTTCTCAAGGCTGGTGACATAGCCCGCGTCCGCCGCGACGGAGAAGCTGCCCACGCTGTTGCAGGCAAAGCCGGGGATCAGGTTGGTTCCGGCGGGAGCGCTGAGCTCCTGCACCTTCACGTTTTTGATCACAATGTCGGTATTGGTGGGCGCCTTGCCGACCGCGAACTGGAGGATCAGCTTACCGGCGGCGCTGGCCTGGGTATCGTACACGATGGTCTGCGCCGTGGAACCGGCCTGGAGACCGTACTTGGCGCCGAAGCCCTTTTCCTCACCGTCGCGGTTGTAGCAGATCTCGTAATCAAAGGCGTTGGTGGCGGAGACGTCCGCGGAGACGCGGTAGAACTTGTAGGGCTCCAGGGTCACGCCGGTGTCGGCAAAGAGCTTGTGCTTCCAAACCTCGGCGCCGCTTTCGGGGGCGGCGGTGACCTTCATCGTGGCGGAGCTTGTGGTGTTGGAGAGGCTTCTGTCATAGCCCACATCGCCGTTGGCGGTGAAGGCAGGGCTGCCGCTGCTCGCGGTGACCTCCTTGATGGAGATGTCGCTCACGGTGATCTCGCTGTCGGCCGCGCGTTTGCCGAGCTTCAGCAGGATCTGCACATTGCCGGTCTCACCGGCGGTCACAGTGTTGCGGACAACGCCGCCGGAGAGGAACTCGATATTGCCGTTATAATCGTAATCGTGGTCGCCCTCCGCGTCACGACGGTAGCAAATACCGTAATCGCCGTCGCCGGTGGAGCTGAGCTTCATGCTGATCTGGTACTTATGATCCTTCGTGAGTGTAACGCCGGTGTTGGCGAAGAGCTTGATGTGCCAGTCGTCCGTGCCGGTGGGGCTGGCAACAGTGACCTTCGCGGTGGCGCTGCTGCCGGTGCCGGTGAGCGTTGCCGCGGAGACTTCATTGCCGTTGCGTGGTTCGAGAACGAAGGAGTTGGGAACGGTCACGGGATCGACGACCTCGTCGTGCGCCGCGACGAACTTGCTTACACTGATATTGGAAACGGTGAAGGTGTTCAAGCCGATATTGCCGAGGTCGAAGCGCAGCACGATCGGGTGATACTCGCTGAGCCCGGTAGGAATCGTGAAATCTCCGGAGAGCTCCATAGAGTGATTGGCTTCTATGGTGCTGTCAGGATCGGGGACGGCTGTGTAATTTCCGACATAGCCATAGCCGCCGCCAAACTGATTGTAGCCGCTGTCGCCGGTATCCGTGGAGCTGTTGCCGAGCTTGCATTCCCAGTTTGAGCTAAACGAGCTTGCGGCAGTCACGGTCGCGCTGATGCGATACTGTTCGCCGGCCGACGGGGTGACGCCGGTATTGACCTCCAGACGGGTGCTCCAGGCGCCGCCGCCGGATCGCTGCGCGGTGATCTCCAGCTTCGCCCCGTTGGTGCCGACCACGGACGCATTGGAAGAAGAACCGTCGTTGTTAACGGCGGCGGCGGAGAGACCCAGCGTCTGGTTCACCCAGGCGTCGTCCACATGCGTGGTGCTGCCGCCGGTGGTGGTGGGGTAGGCAAAGGTCAAGGGCAGCAGCTCGTCAGACAGGGTCTCGCCGCCGGTGACATAGGACTGCGTGGCGAGGGGATCGCCGGCGGTGGGATTGATCTCCTCCACGCGCACATTGCTGACGGTGATGTTGTTGCCGGCGGTGCTGTTGGTCTCGCCAAACTGCAGGCGGATGGTCAGCGGACCATGGCTCGCGTCAGCGGTGAGAATGCGCTCCACATGGTCGGTCACGCCCGCGCTCAGGCTGCGGGAATAGAACGCGCCGTAGACGTTCTCGGAATCACCGTCGAAGCAGGCCTCATACTTGGCCTGGTCAGCGCTGCCCTTGACGTCCAGCGCGATGCGGTAGCTCTTGCCCGCTTCAAGCACAACGCCCGTATCCACGAAGAGCTGCGCCTTCCAGACGCCTCGATCGCTTGCGGGGGCTTTGGTGATCTTGTAGGTGACGCTGTCGGCGGCCTTCTCCAGGCTTGCCTCGTAGTCGTTGTCATGGCGCTCACGCACGGTCTCGGTACCGTTGTAGGAGAGCCCCGGCAGGGCGATCGGGGTGTATTTGGTGGGAATGTAACTGGTCAGAGTCTTGCCGGTTTTGATGACCTTATCCAGCGCAAAGCCGGTGGGCAGCACGCTCGTGTAGGTGTCGGTGACCTTGTCGATGTGCAGGTTGCTCACGGTGATGGGCACACCTTCCGGGGCGTTGCCGAGGGAGAACTGCAGCACCAGCTCGCCGTCATAGTAGCCGCTCTGCGGGAAGTTGAGCACGGTCTCGACGGTCTGCGTCTCGCCCGCGGTCAGGTGACGGCCGTAGAGCGCGCCGTAGCCCTTTTCCTGCTCGTCCTTGTTGAGCAGCACCTCAAAATCCATATCCTCGCCGCCCAGCACGTCCACTGCCACGCGGTATTTGGTGCCGGCCTGGGGGATCAGACCGGTTCTGACGTAGAGGCGGGCCTTCCACACGCCGGATTCCCAGGCTACGCTGTCGTAACTCACAGTCACATGGTCAGCCGTGCGCTCGAAGTCGGGGGAGTAGCCCTGATCGTGGCGCTCGATGATCACGTCGTCGCCGTCAAAGGCGATAGGGGAGGGCAGGGCGTCCTCAGAGCTCAGATCGTCCTGCACTTCAACGACCTCGATCTCCTTGAAGTCGATGTTGAAGGCGGGGAGCATGCCGAGCTGGAGATCCAGATAACTGGTGCCCTCCTTGGCGATCACAAGACCGGTCACCTCGTTATCGCCGACGACAATGGGGAATTCCTGAAAGTCGCCGAACTTGACCTTGCCGGCGACGTCCGAATGGAAGCGATAGGTGACGTGGTATTCGTTGCCCGGTGTGGTGGGGTAGTTGCACTCGAGCTTGACGTGCCAGGCTTCGCCGTCGGTCTTGGTGGCGGCGAAGTGATACACGCCGTCCACGGCCTCGCCGCTGCCCTCTACCGCGTCGCCTTCAAACTTGGCGCCGAAGAGAGCGGGCGCGCTCTTTTTCAGCGTGTCATAATGCGAGACAGGCAGCGTTGCTGCCACGGACTGCGCGCTGTTTTGCTGGGGGGTCGCTTCGCGTCCGGCACCGGGCTGGCCGTAGCCGGAGAGAAGCAGCGATGATAAAAGCAGCACAACAATCAGGATTTTTGCTTTTTTCATATTATGACCTCCTGTATCTTATTGGTTTTGATCGTTCAAAACCAGATCATACTTTTCCACATCCACAAGGACGCTTCCGTCGGAGGAGAAGCTGACCGCCCCCGCCTCGATCGGCGTGTACAGCACGAAGGAAGCGGCCTGTTCGCCGTCGTTCACAAAAAGCTCCAGGCTGTAGCGATCCATGATGACGCGCATCTTCAGCGCACCGTTCTTGAGCCCGACCGGGAACTCGCGGATGTTCACAATGTCGTGGGGGAAGCCGCTGTGCGTGCGATCGACCTTGATGGTGCCGGTCTCGGGCCGGTAGCGGATGAAGGTGAAGTGCTCGCCGTCGCGGGCAACGTAGAGGCGGAACCACTTGTACATGCTGTTCTCGTTGCCGGGGCGGACGGTCACGGTCATGTCGATGTAGCGGCCGCTGATGCCGCGCAGACTGGTTTCGCCGTTGATGAGCACGTTGTGGTAGTCGATCTTGACGCTGCGGCAGTTCTCCAGTTCCCGCACCGGGTTCTGGTACAGCCGCCCGTTCAGTACCCGCAGCTCACGGGGGATGGTCATCTGCCCCATGAATCTCAGCTCCTGCGGCTTGCAGGAGGAGGTCTCCCAGTTCTGCATCCAGCCGATCATCACGCGCCGCCCGTCCTCGGTCAGCAGGGTCTGGGGCGCGTAGAAGTCGAGGCCGTAGTCGATGGCCTGCACGGTCTCGCGGTTGAGGTGCTGCGCCTTGGGATCGAATTTGCCGATCAGGCAGACGTTGGCGTTGCCCGGGTGGAACTCCAGTCCGATCGCCGCCATCTCCTGCGGGGAGACAAGCAGCACGTCCTTGCAGTCGAGACGGAAAAAGTCGGGGCACTCCCACATGCGTCCGTACTGGTTGTGGCAGGCAGAGAGCACACCCTCGTATTCCCAGTGGATCGCGTCCTTGCTCTGATAGAGGAGGATGGTGCCGCTGCCGTCGGCGCAGCGGTTGCCGATGACGGCGCGGTAGGTATCGCCCTCACGCCAGATCTTCGGGTCGCGGAAATCATGCTCGCTGCCGCCTTCGGGCAGAAGCTTGGCGGTGATGACGGGGTTGGTGTCCACCTTTTCGTAGTCCACACCGTCACCGATGGCGATGCACTGGGTCTGGTAGGACTCGATCATACCGTTGCGGCGGCGGATGTTGCGAACGCCGGTATACATCAGCAGGTGGCGCCCGTCGGGCATTTCCACCGCGCCGCCGGAGAAGCAGCCGTCCCGGTCATACTCGCTGTCGGGGGCCATCGCCGCCGGCAAACGCCCCCAGTGGATGAAGTCCCGGGTCTTGACGTGACCCCAGTGCATGGGACCCCACTTGGTGTCGTAGGGGTAATACTGGAAGAACAGATGGTATTCCCCCTTGTAGGGGGCGAAGCCGTTGGGGTCGTTGATCCAGCCGATGCCGCCCGTCACATGGAAAAGCGGCAGCTCAGCCTCGGTGTAGGGCAGGTATTTCTTCTCAAAATCACGCGCTTTTTGCAGCAGCTTACTGGCCATATTCATAAACCTCCTGTCGTTAATAGGCAGAGAAAAAGGTTTTCTCTGGAAAGCCCTTTTCTGCGCCTACTCGTTACGAATAGGGATTGCCCCCGCTCTCCCGAAGGAGAGCGGGGGATAAACTTGGAATCAGGCGGCGTTGAACGCGTCGAAGTACTTCTGGTAGATGGCGAGGTAATCGTCGATCTTGTACGCCTGCAGATCGTTCACGAAAGCGTCCCAATCAGCATCGGTAAAGCCGTTCATGATCCAGTCGGCGCGGTGGCCGTTGACGCACTTGAAGATGTCGGCGTTCAGGTTGGAAATGGTCTTGGTGTCGTCAGCGCTCATGAACACGTTGGGGTAGACATACTTGGTGTTCATGTCGGGCGTGTAGACATTCTTGATCCAGTCGAGACGGTACTGCGCATCGTCGGGGCAGGTGACGTACACGCCGTAGTAGCTGTCGAGGATGGCCAGGGGGCCGCCCACGCACTCGGCTTCACGAACCTCAACAGGAGAGGCGTCGCCCAGCCAGGTGTGCTTGAGCATCGGCTCGCCGGCGGCGTTGGTGCTCATTTCGAAGATATCGAACTCGTCATCTTCGCCGTAGGTGCCCCAGTTGTTCTGAGGAGACTGGATGGGAACGTACATCTGGTCGAGCCAGGCAGCGATCAGAGCAGGATTCTTGGCAGTCGCGGTGATGACGCAGCGGCCGCGGTCGAAGCCGGAGGTGTAGGAACCGGTCACGGGGGTGATGTTCTTGACGTCAGCCTCGAGAGCGGGCAGGGGCTGCCAGCCCTTACCGGCGATCAGGTCGTCCATGCTGACCTGGGCGATGTTGGCAACGTCCCAGGAGAAGCAGACGCCGTAGCGGCCGCTCTTGCCCTTGGCAACGTAGGTGCTCCATTCCTGGGTGAAGGCTTCCTTGTCGATGAGGCCTTCCTCGTAGAGCTTGTGGAGCCATTCCACGCCCTTGCGCCAGCCCTCGGTCAGGGCGGAGCAGATGACCTTGCCGTCCTTGTCGACGACGATGTGGCGGCCGTCATCGGGATCGCCATAGCCTTCGCCGAAACCGTTGGTCAGGATGCGGCAGTCTTCGTTGCCGGAGCCGATGATGCAGGACATGGGGATGATGTCGCCTTCGACGTTGAATTCCTTCTTGAGCTCGGCGGCGTTGTCGCGGAAAGCGATCAGAACCTGCTCGAACTCGTCAACGGTGGTGGGCATATCGAGACCCAGGAACTCCAGCCATGCAACATTGATGAAGGGCATGTTGCCGACGGTCTGGATAGCGGTCTTCTCGTAGCCGAGCTGCTCGATCCAGGGCAGAGCCCAGATGTGGCCGTTCTCGTCGGTGCACATGGTGCGGTACTCGGGAGCCTGCTCGAAGACCTTGCAGAGGTTGGGCATGTAGTTGTCGATGAGATCCTCGACATAGTGTCGCTGAAGCCGGCGCTGAACACGAACTCGGGCAGGGTCTTGATGTTGGACATCTCGAGGGAGATCTTGTCGCCCCACTGGTCGCTTGAGATGGCCTTCCAGTTGACATGGACGTTGGTGGCTTCCTCAAGGCGCTTGAAGATGGTGCGGTTGTTGGGCTCGGACTCGGTGCCAGTGGGGTAGCTGATCAGGCCGGAAATCTCCGCCTTCTCAGCCAGGGGGAACTCGTAGGAAACGGTTTCGCCGCCCTCGGCAGCCGGGGCAGCCGCGGGGGCTTCGGGAGCGCTGGAGCCGCCGCCGCAGCCGGCGAGCAGCGCCACGGTCATAACCAGAGCCATGACCAGAGCGAGGGATCTGTGCAGTTTGCTCATCTTGTGTTCTCCTTTTACATTATTATGCTTCATCAGGACTTCGCCTGTTAGAGCACGGGGATGCTTTGTGAACATCGTTCACAGCGGAAGAAATCAGCCTTTGACAGCACCGGCCATGATGCCGTTGTCAAAGTACTTCTGGAAGAAGGGATACATGATCATCAAAGGCAGAGAGGAGATGATGATCGTGGCGTACTTCAGAAGCTCAGCCATCTGGGCGCGCTGGGCGGTGGACTGCATGTCGGACACCATGCCGGCCTCGGGCTGGTTCTGAATCAGGATGGAGCGAAGCACCAGCTGCAGCGGCTGCTTGGACGCGCTGTTGAGGTAGATCATGGCGTCAAAGTAGCTGTTCCACATGCCGACGAACTGCCACATGGAGATGGTGGCGATGATCGGGGTGCAGACGGGCAGCAGGATCTTGAAGAAGTAGACCATTTCGGTGGCGCCGTCGATCTCGGCGGCCTCCTGCAGGTCGCGGGGGATACCCATGTAGTAGGTGCGGGCGATGATCATGTTCCACACGCTGAAGGCGCCCGGGATCAGAATGGCCCAAATGGTGTCGAGCATGTTGAGGTCCGAGATCAGCAGGTAGGTCGGGATCAGGCCGCCGCCGAAGAACATGGTGATCACATAGATGGTGTTGAAGAAGCCGCGGCCCTTGAAGTCCGCGCGGGACATCGGGTAAGCCGCCAGCAGCGTCACGACCACGGAGATGACCGTGAAGAGGATGGAGTAGATCAGGGCGTTTTTGAAGCCGACCCAAATCTGAGCGTTGGACATAACGCGCTCATACGCCGTCAGCGTCCACTTGGAGAAGTCGAAGGTCAGGCCGCTGTTCTGCAGCGTGATGGGGTCGATGAAGGAAGCGAGGATGATGTAAATGACCGGCAGGATGATTGCGATGAGGAACAGAGCCAGAATGGTGTAGGCACACAGCATCAAGACCTTGTCGCCGGCGGGGAGCTTGGCAAATTCGCTCTTCTTTTTCGTCTTGTTCATATTCCCATACCCCCTTAGATGCCCTTGCCGTCGTTCATCTTCTTGACGATGGCGTTCATGGAGACCAGCAGCACGACGTTGATAACGGTGTTGAAGAGGCCGACAGCGGTGGAGAAGCCGTAGTCGCCATCCAGAAGACCCTTCTTGTACACGTAGGTGGAAATGATCTCAGACGCGTTCATGTTCATATCGGTCTGCAGGGCGTAGGCCTTCTCAAAGCCGACGGACATGATGTTGCCGACGGACATGATGAACTGGATGAGAACGGTGTCCTTGATGGCGGGCCATTCAACGGCCTTGATCTGCTGGATGATGTTGGCGCCGTCGATCACGGCGGCTTCCTTCAGCTCCTTGCTGGCGTTGGAGAGGGCCGCGGTGTAGATGATGGAGGCCCAGCCTGCGCCCTGCCAGATGCCGGAGGCGATGTAGATCGTGCGGAAGGCGGAGGGCATGGTCATGAAGTTGGTGTTGGTGCCGAGGAGCATGTTGATCATGCCGGTGGGGGATAGCAGGATACGCACGATACCACAGAGAACGATGACGGAGATGAAGTTCGGCATGTACAGCACGAGCTGGATCTTCTGCTTGGCGCTGGTGGAAAGGATGCGGTTGAGCAGGAAGGCCAGCAGGATCGGCGCCGGGAAGCCCCAAAGCAGACCGTACACGCTCAGCTTCAGCGTGTTCATGAGGTAACGCATAAAGTCCGGGGAAGAAAGGAAACGCTGGAAATGCTCGAAGCCAACCCATTCGCTGCCGAGAATGCCGCGGATCGGGTTGTACTCCATGAAGGCGATCAGAATGCCGCCCATGGGAACGTACCGGAATATCACAGTCAGCGCAAAAGCGGGGAGCATGAACAGCAGATACAGCTGCCAGTGCTGACGGAGATAGACCAGCGTGTTGTGCATTTTGCTTCCGCCCTTGGCGGGAGCCGCTGCAGGGGTCTTACTCATACAATTCCTCCTCTTTTCTTTGTTTTGCGAGCATATGCGCCATGTAAATGGTGCGTATGCACACAACATTTCTCCGATTTTGCGATTACAGTTTAACATTTCGTTCATAGTGCTGTCAATAAATATTTTACATTGGCCGCTTGATTGGGCGATTTGTTCAAAAGCGAAGCCTGGAATCTGTCGACTTGCACAGGAAAGGACGTGTGCATTTGCACACATTGACGATCGCTTTCTATTTGACAGAGGCTGCTTCTCTATGGTAAACTGAACGCAGAAGTGGGAAGTGGGTGTGAAAAAATGGGCAAAAAGGTGAAAATTCAGGACATTGCGGACGCCTTGGGCGTTTCCCGCAACACGGTGTCCAAGGCCATCAACAATTCCGGCGGTCTGGCGGAAGCTACGCGGGAGCGGATTCTGGAAAAAGCCGTGGAGCTGGGCTACAAGCAGTTTTCCTATGTGAAGGCCAACGCCGCGCTTTCGGCCGCCGCCGGGGAGGGGAAGCCCGCACCCGGCTTCCGGGGGGAGATCGCCCTGTTTACCACGCAGTTTCTCGCCCAGCCGCACTTTGCCTCCCGCATGATGGACAAGTTTCAGCGGGAGCTCTCGGAACTGGGATACACGCTCAATACCCACCGGGTGCGTAACTCGGATCTACAGAATTTGACGACGCCCGTTACCTTCATGCCGGAGCGCTGCACCGCGATCGTCTGCTTTGAGGTGTTTGACAAGGCTTACGCCGATATGGTATGCACCCTTGGGCTGCCGGTGCTGTTTGTGGACGGGCCGGTGAAGGCTTTCGGCGCAAGGCTCGCGGCGGATCAGCTCTATATGGACAATACCAGCGAGATCTCCCGCTTCGTGTGCAAGATGCTGGATCGCGGCTATCAGCGGATCGGCTTTATCGGCGATTACCGGCACTGCCAGTCGTTTTTTGAGCGCTATTACAGTATGCGCGGCACCATGCAGATGGCGGGCGTACCGGTGGAGGAGCGCTTCATTCTCCCCGTCAACGACCCGGAGACGCTTGCGCAGGCGCTCTTTGCGCTGGGTGAGCTGCCGGATGTTTTCATCTGCGCCAACGACTTTGTGGCCTTTGACGTGATGGAGGCGCTCAGAGCCATCGGCAAGCGTGTGCCGGAGGATGTGATGCTCTGCGGCTTTGACGACTGCGCCGAGTCGAGGACCTGCCATCCGCCGCTTACCACGGTGCATATCCACACGCACATCATGGCGGACGTTGCGCTGGAACTGCTGGTCTCCCGCATCCGGGAGCCTGGGCTGAAAACCCGCATCGTGCACACCCAGTCGGATCTTGTGGAGCGGGAATCTACGAATCGGAAAGAGAGGTGAGCGTATGAAATTCTTTTCCTATGAGAGCAAGTTCAGCCAGCTCCTGATCAAAATCTGCTACACCTGTTACTTAAATGTGCTGTGGCTGATCTGCTCGCTGCCGATCTTCACGATCGGCGCGTCCACCACGGCACTCTATTATGTATGCCTCAAGATCGTCCGCGATGAGGACAGCAACGTAGCCGCGCAGTTTTTCCGTTCCTTTAAGGAAAATTTCAAGCAGGCGACGGTCATCTGGCTCATCATGCTGGGCGTCGGGCTCTTCCTCGGGGCGGACGCTTACATCCTCTACCACCTGCGGCAAATTTCCGAAGGCTCGGCGGCGGTGCTGTGGACGCTGGTGCTTGCGGTGGTGATCGCGGCGGCGGTGGTGTATGTGATCGTGCTGGAGTACGTCTTCCCCCTGCTGGCGAGCGTTTCCAACACGACGAAGGCCATGCTGAAAAATTCCTTACTGATCGGCACGCACTACCTCTTTGCCACGATCCTTGTCTTCGCGGTGCACTTTGCGATGTTTTTTGTGGTGGTGGCCTGGTTTACGCCGCTCATCATCTTCGGTGAAGGACTCTGCGCGCTCATCAGCGCCTGGCTATTGAACAACATCCTCATCTCCGTTTCCGGGACGCGGGAGGAAGGGGACGCATGAGACTTACAAAAGAAGAAAAAGCCGCCCGTCGGGCGGCTTTTCAAGCGCTGACGCCCGCCAAAAAGGCGGAGCATGTCTACCTATATTATAAATGGTATATCCTGCTGGGGATCATCGCGCTCGTCATCCTCGGCTCGGTCGTTCAGCGGGAGCTGACGAAGAAGGAGCCCGTGGTGTACATGGCCTTTGCCAACGTCGCCGTCGGGGAGGAGCTGGAGACGGCGCTCACGGCGGATTACCTGGTATACGCGGGGCTGAATGCGAAGAAACAGGAGGTCTATCTCTATAAGGATCTCTACCTGAGCGACGAGGCGACCTTCGACAACAACGGCTACGCCTACGCCTCCCGCATGAAGCTGATGGGGGCGGTCAGCGCGCAGAAGATGGATCTGGTGCTGATGAACCGGGAGGCTTACGACCTGCTCTCGGGCGGCGGCTACCTGCTGGCGCTGGACACGGCGCTGCCGCATCTCACGGAGAACACGGTCATCCTCTCGGATAACAGCCTCGACTACACGCTGGGCGAAGCGGAGGAGCATATCGTCGAGACCAAAACCGAAGGAAACGCCGTGGAAGTCACCGATCTCAGCTTCTTTGCGAACGCGGAATTTCCCGAGCGGGTCTATCTCGGCGTGATCGCCAATACGCCGCGCCTCGCCGCCGCGGAGAAGTATATGGAATATCTGTACTAAGGAACTGTTCCAAAATAACTTGAACAATCTGGCTTGCCTTTTTCGCCTGTAGCTGCGTTGCCAAATCTTGAAATACACAAAGTATTCCTGCGATTTGT
>CACZXQ010000068.1 GCA_902785115.1 Oscillospiraceae bacterium
GTCGTGGATGATATCCGTCAGGCGAAGCTGCCCCGCGATGTAAGCGTCCCACAGCTCGGGGTGGTACATCTCAGAGCCGGGGAGATTGGTCAGCAGCATGCCGAAGGCGATGCCCACCAGCAGCAGCGGCTCAAACTTCTTCACAAGACCCAGGTACAGCAGCACACAGGCCACAACGATCATCACGAGCTGCCGCCAGCTGAAGGCCAGCATATAAAAGCCAGAGGTCTGGGCGAGTCTGCCCAGGGTTTCCATGATACTCATTGGCAGCTCCTCAGATCACGAGCAGGGTGTCGCCGGTGGCGACGACCGCGCCCTTGTCGGCCACGATCTGCTTGACCACGCCGTCACAGGGGGCGGCGACTTCGTTTTCCATCTTCATGGCCTCGATGATGACGAGCACGTCCCCGGCCTTGACGGCCTGACCGACGGAGACCTTCACGTTCAGCACGTTGCCGGGCAGGGGAGCATCGACCTTCGTGCCGGCGCTCACGGGAGCGGCGGCAGCAGGCGCGGCGGGAGCCGCGGCGGGAGTTGCCGGAGCTGCCGGGACGGGAGCCACAGCGTCGTATTCATCCAGCAGCATGGCCTCGCCGCGCTGCACCTCGACCTCATAGGTGCGACCCTTCAGGGTGATTTTATATTTCATTGTTCAATATCCTCCGTAATTCCTATTTGCCTCCCCCTCCGGGGGAGGTGGCGCGCAGCGCCGAAAGGGGTCAGTCCTCCTTGACTTCTTTGATCGACAGGAAGCGCAGCTCGTTTAAGGGCGTCTGCGTTTCGTTCGCGACGATGGCCATGAGCATGGCGGCGGTGCGGGGGTCGGTGTCGTAGAGCTTCACCTCGCCCGCGGTGCCGGGCGCCATGGGGCCGGTCTGGCGAATGACAAAGCGTTCGCCGTCGCTCTCGGGCGCAGGGATCTTGTTTGCGGCGGGCGCTTTGCGCTTCTCGGCGGCGTCACCGATGGCGGTCATGAGCTTGATGATGCACATGAGCAGCACCAGTGCGAAGAACACCACCAGCATACCCGTCAGGGAATAGAGACAAGCATCAAGAAACGTCATGCCTTATTCCTCCACCGATACGATGCTGTACTTGCACACGCGCTCTTCCTTCGCCTTGCGCTCGGCGAAGAACTTCTCCGCCACCTGGGGGAAGGCGATGTAGCTGAGCACGTCCTCCTCCGAGCGGGCGGTATCGCCCAGCTCCTTGGCGGCCTTCTCATAGATGTCCTTGGGCAGCGTGTCGGCGTAGCGACCCTCAATGGGCTTGTCGCTGCCGAGGATCTTGGCGCGCACCTCGGGGTCGATGGGCGCGGGCGTCTTGCCGTATTCGCCGCGGCAGTAGGCCTTGATCTCAGCGCCGACGTTCTTGTAGCGCTCCCCGGCCAGGACGTTCTGCACCGCCTGCGTGCCGACAAGCTGGCTGGTCGGCGTCACGAGCGGGGGATAACCCATGTCCTTGCGCACACGCGGGGTCTCCAGCAGGGCTTCGTCAAACTTGTCAAGCGCGCCCAGCATCTTGAGCTGGCTCAGCAGGTTTGAGAGCATGCCGCCCGGGATCTGATAGGTCAGACACTGGGTGTCGGTAGTGAGGGAGATGGGGTTGAGCGTTCCGTCCGCGATCGCGTCGTTGCGTACGGGCTTGAAGAAATCCGCCATCTTTAAAAGCGCGTCGCCGTTCAAGCCGGTCTCATAGCCCATCTCGCGCAGGGTGTAGTCCAGCGTCTCGGTCGCAGGCTGAGAGGTGCCGCCGGAGAAGGGGGAGATCGCGGTGTCGATCACGTCCGCGCCGGCCTCGATGGCCTTGAGATAGGTCATAAAGGCAAGGCCGGTGGTGCAGTGCGTGTGCATGACGATGGGCAGATCGACCGCGTCCTTCAGGGCGGAGACGAGATCGTAAGCGCTCTTGGGGGAGAGGATGCCCGCCATGTCCTTGATGCAGAGGGAGGAAACGCCCATCTGCCTGAGCTCCTTGGCCATCGTGACGTACTTGTCCAGCGTGTGCACGGGCGAGGTGGTGTAGGAGATCGCGCCGGAGGCCATCGCCCCGGACTTCACGGTCTCCTCCACGGCGACCTTGAGGTTGTCAATGTCGTTGAGGGCGTCGAACATACGGATGATGTCGATGCCGTTGCGCACGCTTGCGCGCACAAAACGGCGCACCACGTCGTCGCTGTAATGCTTGTAGCCCAGGAGGTTCTGACCTCTCAAAAGCATCTGCAGCTTGGTGTTGGGCATCTTCGCGCGGATCTTGCGCAGCCGCTCCCAGGGGTCTTCGCCCAAAAAGCGCAGGCACACGTCAAAGGTCGCGCCGCCCCAGCACTCCACGGAGTAGAAGCCGGCCCGGTCGATGGTCTCCAGGATGGGCTCAAACTTCTCAAAGGGGAGGCGTGTGGCGATCAGACTCTGGTTCGCGTCGCGCAGCACGGTCTCGGTGAATTGAACGTTCTTCATGCGTTCCTCCTCGTTGGTGTGTATAAGAAAGATTGAAATAATTGAACAATATTCGGGGCGAAGCCCCTTCTTTCTCAATTCTACATAGTATCATTCTTTTTGCAAAACTGCAACTGGCGATTTGCACGGAAAATTGGTTTTTTCGCAAGGTCAATACCAAATATACCGAAATCCAAATCTTGTGCTTTCCGATATATAGTGGTATAATAATATAATTCTGAATGGGGAGACTGCCATGGACAAGTTTAAGCTGGTATCCGACTACAAGCCCACCGGCGATCAGCCGGAGGCCATTGACGATCTGGTGATGGGCATCGAAAACGGTCTCGACGAGCAGGTGCTGCTGGGCGTGACCGGCTCGGGCAAGACCTTCACGATGGCGAACGTGATCGCGCGCCTGAACCGCCCCACGCTGGTGCTGGCGCACAACAAGACCCTGGCCGCCCAGCTCTGCAGCGAGTTTCGGGAGTTTTTCCCGGAAAACGCGGTGGAGTATTTCGTGAGCTATTACGACTACTACCAGCCCGAGGCCTATATCCCGCACACGGACACCTTCATCGAGAAGGACGCCTCCATCAACGACGAGATCGAACGACTGCGCCACAGCGCGACCGCGAGCCTCTTTGAGCGGCGGGACGTGATCGTGGTGGCCTCGGTCTCCTGCATCTACGGTCTGGGCGACCCGATCGACTACGCCAATATGGTCATCTCCCTGCGCCCGGGGCAGCAGCGGGATTTTGACGAGCTTCTGCGAAAGCTCATCGACATCCGCTACGAGCGCAACGACGTTGCCTTCGAGCGGAACATGTTCCGCGTTCGCGGCGACACGGTGGAAATTTTCCCGGCCTACGCCAACGACCGGGCGATCCGCGTGGAGTTTTTCGGGGACGAGGTGGATCGCATCAGCGAAATAAACGTCGTCACCGGCATGCCGACGCGCATCTTAAACCACGCCGCCATCTACCCCGCGAGCCACTATGTCACCACGAAGGAAAAGCTTGCCGCCGCCATCGAGCGCATCCGTACCGAGTGCGACGAGCGGGTGAAGTATTTTGAAGAGAACAACAAGCTCATCGAAGCCCAGCGCATCCGCCAGCGCACGGATTACGACATCGAGATGATGCAGGAGCTGGGCTATTGCAGCGGCATTGAGAACTATTCGCGCGTGATCTCCAACCGCGCACCGGGAAGCCCGCCCTTGACGCTTTTAGACTATTTTCCGAAGGACTTTCTGCTCTTCGTAGACGAGAGCCACGCGACGCTTCCGCAGGTGCGCGCGATGTACCGGGGCGACAGGGCGCGCAAGGAATCCCTGGTAGAGTACGGCTTCCGCCTGCCCTCGGCCTTCGATAACCGCCCCCTCAAGTTTGACGAATTTACCGAGCGCATCCACCAGCGCGTCTACGTCTCCGCCACCCCGGGCGAATACGAGCGGGAGCGCGCGGGGCAGATCGTCGAGCAGATCATCCGCCCCACGGGACTTCTCGATCCCGAGATCTTTGTCCGCCCTGTGGAGGGGCAGATCGACGATCTCATCGGAGAGATCAACGCCAAGATTGAGAAAAGCCAGCGCGTGCTGGTCACGACGCTGACCAAGAAGATGGCGGAGGATCTGTCCACCTATCTCACCAATATCGGCATCCGCTGCCGCTATATGCACCACGACATCGGCACCATTGAGCGCATGGAGATCATCCGCGACCTGCGCCTGGGCGAATTTGATGTGCTGGTGGGCATCAACCTCCTGCGCGAGGGTCTGGATATTCCCGAGGTGGGACTGGTCGCCATCCTGGACGCGGACAAGGAGGGCTTTCTCAGAAGCGAGACGAGCCTGATCCAGACCGTCGGCCGTGCCGCGAGAAACGCGGAGGCCATGGTTATTATGTACGCCGACAGCGTCACGCCCTCCATGCGCGCCTGCATCGACGAGACCGAGCGCAGAAGGGCCAAGCAGATGGCCTACAACGAGGCGCACGGCATCGTGCCGAAGACCATCGTCAAGAGCGTGCGGGATCTGATTGAGATCTCCGCCGACGTAAGCACCGCCTCCAAGGCAAACGGCGTGCGCATGACCGACCGGGAGCGCAGGGAGCTGATCGCGCAGTTGGAGGACAAGATGCGCAAGGCGGCCAAAATGCTCGAGTACGAGATCGCCGCCGAACTGCGTGATGAGATCATCCGCCTGCGCGGAGAGAAGTGAGGAAACTATGAAACTGATGATATTGGACGGCAACAGCATCGTAAACCGCGCTTTTTTCGGCATCCGGCAGTTAAACGCCCCGGACGGGACGCCCACGAACGCCGTCTATGGCTTTCTCGCCATTTTGCAGCGCCTGCTCGACGAGCAGAAGCCGGACGCGCTCTGTGTGAGCTTTGACCTCAAAGCGCCCACCTTCCGGCACAAGGCATGCGAGTTCTACAAGGCGCAGCGCAAGGGCATGCCAGAGGAGCTTGCGGTGCAGATGCCGCTTTTAAAGGAGCTGCTGGACGACATGGGCATCCGCCGCTACGAGCTGGAGGGCTATGAGGCGGACGACATTCTGGGCACCGCCGCCTCGATCTGCGAGCGCGAGGGCTGGGACTGCGTGATCGTCACCGGCGACAAGGACAGCCTGCAGCTTGTGAGCGGGAAGACCACGGTCTGCAACGTCAAGACCCGCATGGGGCAGACCGAGACGATCCTCTACACCCCTGCCGTGTTCGAAGAAGAGTACGGCTTTGCGCCGAAGGGCATGGTCGATCTCAAAGCCCTCATGGGCGATACCTCCGACAACATTCCCGGCGTTCCCGGCGTGGGGGAGAAGACGGCGCTCGAGCTTGTGCGCCGCTTTGGCAGCGTGGATGCGATTTATGAAAATCTCGACACGCTCGACATCCGCGACAGCCTCCGCAAAAAGCTTGCCGCCGGGGAGGCGAGCGCCCGTACTTCCTACTGGCTCGCCACCATCTTCCGCGAGGTGCCGATCGCCTTTCACCCCGATGAAAACCTCTGGAACCAGAGCTATACGCCGGCGCTCTACGGCTTTTTAAAGCGCCTGGGCTTTCAGCGCTACATCGAAAAATGGGGGCTGACGCCGCCCGAGGACAGCGTACCCAAGGCGCCGCAGCGTCCGCACGTCACGGACACGGAGGCGCTCCGAGCGGTGCTTAAACAGAAAAAGCCGCTTGCCGTCTACGCGCCTGATGGCCTTGACAAGCTCACGATCTGTGACGGGGAGAAGGTCTATGAGATCGCCTTTGGCGCCGCGGAGGACTATAACGCCCTCCTGCGTGAGCTGTTCTCCGCCGATCAACCGAAGCTCTCCCACAACGCAAAAGAGCTCATGAGCCTGCTGCTAAACGAAGGGCTGAGCACGGACGGCTTTCGCTTCGACACCGCACTTGCGGGCTATCTGCTGGACGCTACCAACAGCGATTACAGCCTCTCACGCCTCTCCGCGCGCTATCTGGGCGAAGAGCTAGAGGGGGCGGAGGCCGTGTGGGAGCTTGCGCCCGTTATGAAGAAAAAACTGGAAGCGCTGCAGATGCTCTCGCTCTATGAGACGGCGGAGCTGCCGCTGTGTCCGGTGCTTGCGGATATGGAGCATACGGGCTTCTATGTCGACCGCAAGGCGCTCTACGACTTTGGCGAGAGCCTGAACGCCGACATTGCAAGATTGCAGCAGAGCATCTGGCAGCACGCGGGGCATGAATTCAACATCCAATCCCCCAAGCAGCTGGGCGAGCTGCTGTTTGAGGAGCTGATGCTCCCCTCCGGCAAAAAGACCAAGACCGGCTGGAGCACGAATGCCGACGTGCTGGAAAAGCTCCGGGGCAAGCACCCGATCGTGGACGAGGTGCTGGAGTACCGCATGCTCACCAAGCTCAAATCCACCTATGCCGACGGACTTTTGAAGGTCATCTCCGACGATGGGCGCATCCATACCAGCTTTCAGATGACCGTCACCGACACGGGGCGGCTTTCGTCTCGGGAACCGAACCTGCAAAACATCCCCATCCGCAAAAAGCTCGGCGCGCAGATCCGCAGCATGTTCGTGGCGACGCCCGGCAAAGTCCTGGTGGACGCGGATTACAGCCAGATCGAGCTCAGGCTGCTGGCGCACATCTCGGACGATAAGACCATGCAGGAGGCCTTCCTGAGCGGCGAGGATTTCCACGCCGTCACCGCCTCCCAGGTCTTCGACACCCCGCTTGCGGAGGTCACGCCCACGCTCAGAAGCCGCGCCAAGGCGGTCAACTTCGGCATCGTCTACGGCATCTCGGCCTTCTCGCTGGCGCAGGACATCGGCGTCTATCCCAACGAGGCCAAGGCCTATATGGAGGCCTACCTCAATAAATACCACGGTGTGCGCGCGTATATGGAGCGCATCAAGGCACAGGCGAAGGCGGAGGGCTATGTGACCACCCTCTACGGCCGCCGCCGCGAAATGCCCGAACTCAAGAGCAGCAATTTCAACATCCGCGCCTTTGGCGAGCGTGTGGCGCTCAATATGCCCATCCAGGGCACGGCGGCGGATATCATCAAGCTCGCCATGGTGCGGGTCTATGCACGGCTGAAGGAGGAAAAGCTCGAAGCGAAGCTTCTCCTGCAGGTGCACGACGAGCTGATCGTGGAGTGCCCGGAGGCAGAGTGCGAGCATGTCAGCCGCATTCTGAAGGAAGAGATGGAAAACGCCGCCTCGCTTGCCGTGCCGCTCACGGCGGAGGTGCACAGCGGGCATAGCTGGGCGGAGGCGCACTGAGATGGCGCTTTTGATCCGGGACGCCCGGGAGGACGATCTCACGCGGCTCGAGGAGATGGAGGGGCTCTGCTTCTCCGTCCCATGGACGCGCCAAATGCTTCACAGCCAGCTTCCCGACGGGCAGCATGTGTTTGTCGTGGCGGAGGAGGGCGGACAAGTCCTCGGCTATGTGGGCATGATGTTCGTGCTGGACGAGGGCTACATCGCAAACGTGGCGGTCGATCCCGCCGCACGGCGGCGCGGCATCGGCCGGGCGCTGATCGCGGAGCTGCTGAAAAGAGCCAAAGCGCTCGACCTCAGCTTTGTGACGCTCGAGGTGCGCGAATCCAACGCCCCCGCCATCGCGCTCTATGCCGGCTTCGGCTTTGTGCCGGTGGGGCTTAGAAAAAACTATTACGATTCTCCCAAAGAGAACGCGCTTTTGATGACATCTATATTGAAGTGAGGAAAGACCATTGAAGATTCTTGCCTTTGAATCCACCTGCGATGAGACCGCAGTGGCTGTCGTGGAGGACGGCAGAAAAATCCTGACCGACCAGATCTTCTCCCAGGCCGACCTGCACGCGGTCTATGGCGGCGTCGTGCCGGAGATCGCGTCAAGATGCCATGTGGAGTCCATCTCCATCCTGGCGCAGAAGGCCATCGAGAGTGCCGGCATTGAGCGGAAGGATATTGACGCGGTGGCCGTCTCCTATGCGCCCGGGCTCATCGGCGCGGTGCTGGTGGGGGTAAACTTCGCCAAGTCCTGCGCCCTCGCGCTGGGCGTGCCGCTCATCCCGGTGCACCATATCCGCGGGCATATCGCCGCAAACTACCTCGCCTATCCGGAGCTTACGCCGCCCTTCCTCTGCCTTGCCATCTCCGGCGGCAACACCATTCTCGTGGATGTGCGGGATTATACGGACATGCATATCCTGGGCGCAACGCGGGACGACGCGGCGGGGGAGTGCTTTGACAAGACCGCCCGCGTCCTTGGGCTTCCTTATCCCGGCGGCAAGCCCATCGACCAGCTCTCCCAGGGTGGGGACGATACGAAGTACGTCTTCCCCATCGGCCATGTGGCGGGCAGCCCTTACGACATGAGCTTCTCCGGCCTCAAGACGGCGGTCATCAACCTTGTGCACAACGCCGAGCAGAAGGGTGAGGAGATCGACCGGGCGGGGCTTGCGGCCTCCTTCACCAAGGCCGTGAGCGACAGCCTCGTGCCGCGCACGGTGCAGGCGGCAAAAGAGCTGGGCTACGGCAAGGTGGTGGTGGCCGGCGGCGTCGCCGCCAACTCCCGCATCCGCGCCGACTTCCAGAAGGCCGCCGAAGAAAACGGCTTTGCGCTCTTTGTTCCGCCGCTGCGGCTCTGCGGCGATAACGGCGCCATGATCGGCGCGCAGGGCTATTATGAGTACCTGGCCGGTCACACGGCGGGCTCAGACCTGAACGCCTACGCGACAATGGATTTATAATGACCATCGGATGGCGAAATCGATCGAGGATTCGATCGGTTTCGCTGCCAAACGACAAGTTTGGCAGCGAATGACCCAAAGGGTCATTCGCCCGGCGAAAAGCCTTTTGACTTTTCGCCATCATATAATCATTATAAGAAAGCAGGGGAGAAGGATGGCGATACACGAGGGACACCGCGACCGTCTGCGTGAGCGATTTCTGCAACACGGGCTGGACGGCTTCCATGAGCTGCAGGCGCTGGAGCTTCTCCTTTGCTATGCCATCCCGCGCCGGGACACCAACCCCATTGCCCACGCACTGCTGGAGCGCTTCGGCGGTCTGGAGGGCGTGTTTGCCGCCACGGAGCAGGAGCTCTGTGACGTGCCGGGGGTCGGGAAGTACGCGGCGGCGCTGATCCTTCTGGTGCCGCAGCTCGTCAAGCGCAGCCGCGTCTCCGCCGCAAGCGAGATCCGTTATCTCCGCAGCGGCAAAGAGGCGGCGGCATATCTGCGCCCGCGCCTGGACACGGAGCGGGAGGAGGTGGCGCTGATGGTCTGCCTGGACGCCCGGATGGCGGTCATCAACTGCGTGGAGCTCGGCCGCGGCTCGGTGAGCAGCGTGAATTTCGACGTTCGCCGTGTGGTGGAGACCGCCATGAAGAGCAAGGCAAGCTTTGTGATCCTGGCGCACAATCATCCCGGCGGCCGCGCCCGCATGTCCCGTGAGGACGATCTGGTGACCGGCAGGATCTACAAGGCGCTGGATCTGATGAACATCCGCCTTTTTGACCATATCATCATCGCCGGGGACGAATACGCGTCGGTCAACGATGCGGGCGGCATGCGTCTGTACAGCTATTAATAACACATTATGTAAACTAATAGCTGTTATCTTTTTGTAACAAATAGCGATTTGCGGTTTCGACAGAATCGGCTGAAAAACCCGGAAAGCCTTGATATAACTGGCTTTTTGCCGTGTTGAAAAAGCTGTTGAAAATGTTGATAACTATTTGAAGTATGATTATTTAAGTGTATTATGTAACTGTTTTTTAACCAAATAGGGGTTACAAATGGTGTCAAAAATGATGCTTTTTTGCAACTGTTTTGCGCGAATGAGATGGTATGATCCTCTAAATCAGACAAAGTGTTTCCACACTGCAAAAATTGAAAACAGTTTGTAATGAATGCAACAGAGAGATAGAAAAACAGGCGGAGATAGAAAAATCCCGGGAGCCAAGAGGCTTCCGGGATGGTTTTTGGAGCTGGTAATGTGACTCGAACACACGACCTGCTGATTACGAAACGAAGTGTCAGAAAGCTGTGGAAGCCTGCGACGGCGCGGAAGAGCGGGAGCGGGATTTGCGATTTCCACCACGTTTTCCACCAGCCTCTTTTTCTGCGCCGTTGATAAGCGCCCGTGCGGCCTCTATCGACTCGTCGTCAGCGTGTGTGTAGATGTTGGCAGTAACGGCGATGTCTTTGTGTCCCATCAGAACTTTCGCAATGTTGAGCGGGACGCCGGCCTTCTGCAGATCGGTGCAATAGGTGTGCCGAAGGTCGTATAGGTCAAGGTCTTCCGCAATGACCGATTCGGTGATCACCAGGGAATGCCGCCGCTGACCGGGAGGCTTGATCTTCTCAAACTTCGCGCCGAGCTCGAGATCCATGTATTTCTTTACAGTTTCCCAGCGGCGGCGCATGGAGGTCTCGGAGAGCATGCTGGCACCATCCTTTTGCGTAAAAAGGAGCGAAGAATCGTTCACGGCCATTTGCTTTTCAAGCCACGGAATGAGATCGTCCGGGATCGGCACGGTGCGAGTGCCAGCGGCGGTCTTCGGATCCTTCACGTTTGAGTCGCCGGACTCCTTTGCCCCCACCACGGTAATCACCTTGCGCTTGAGATCTACGCAGCGCTTGCGCAGTGCAGCCGTCTCCCCAGGGCGCAGCCCGCAGCGGAGCATGAGCATCAGCCAGCAGCCCGCGCGGTTCGGCTTGCCGTCGAAGCTCGGGTAATTGGCCACGGCGATCAGCGCACGGCGCTCCTCATTCGTAAGGCTTCGGTGGGAGCCGGTCGTCACCCGCGGGAGCTTCAGCCCGGCGGCGGGATCGAAGGGAATGATGCGGCTCTGCGCGGCCTGCTTGAAGAGCGCGCGCAGCACAAGGCGAAGCTTCCCCACGTCGGAGCTGCTCCCACCGGCGCGGCTGTTGAGCAGCTGCTGCAGCCGGATGTCCGTGACCTTGGAGAGCTTCATCGCGCCGAGCTCCGGGATGATCGTTCGGTCGAGATAGCCGCGGTACATGCCTTTCGATTTCGCGGTGATGTCGCGGGACTCTATGTAGGTCTCATACCATAGGTTTGCCCAGCGTTTGACGGTGATGCTGGAATCGAGCCGCCCTTCTTTGAGTTGCCGAAGCTTCTCCAGCTTCTTTTCAATGGCCTCCTCCTCGGTGCGGCCGCAGACCTCGTATTTCAGGCCGTTATAGTGGAAGGTCTTGCGGACATAGTTATATTCACTTTTCTTTGCGGGCACGGGAAATCCTCCTTTACTTCCGGGCGCCCGCCATGGTATAATAAACGAGCGCAACAATCCATTGGTTTTGAGCAATCGTGGTGGTTTTGCGTGTTGCCGCTCTGGGTGTTGGTAGCACCGGGGGCGGTTTTTTATTTTGTTTTATCCTCGATCAGACGTTCAAGCACCATGCCGGTCGCGAGACAGTCTGAGAGGGACCTATGTGCATTATGTGGAACAATACCGTAGTAAAAGCAGAGGGTACCGAGCTTGTAGTCCTCTACATCATAGTCAAAATCATCGGAAGAATCTTCAAAGTCGCTATCCCACCTTTTGGAACGGCGAGAAGTAAGCGTGTGCTTGGCCAAGTCCAGCGTGTCGATATATTTGACCTTATCGGGAAGCTGAGCGCCGGCGTGGTTTAAGAATTTGAGATCAAAGCCCAAATTGTGCCCGACAATAGTACACCCGGAGATGTATTCGGAGAAAGCGTCAGCGATTTGGGAGAAATATGGCTTATCCTTTACCATGTCGTCCGTGATGTTGTTCACAGCAGAAGCTTCCGGAGAAATTGGCTTGCGAGAGCGTAGGAGAGTTGTAAAGCACGATACGGGTTTAAAACCGGCCTCGTAGCGGATTGCCGAGACTTCAATGATCTCACTGCTTCGAGGCTTTAGGCCGGTCGTCTCAGTATCGATAACAACGAGCGGGAAGAGCTTATCAAGGTTCGTCCTTCGGGTGACATTGTAAAAATGAATGTCCGGCATGGACGCGGAAGCCTTAGGCGCTGAATCTGTTTCGCTAACTTCGATATCAACCTGAGGGATCGATTCAAGCGTTTTCTGAAACGTAGAGGCTTTTTCGGCAACATGATCTTTATTTCCGCCTAAATCAGGGCCCGGTTTTTCCCGTAGCTTTTCCAAACCAGGCCAGGTTTCTCGTGTAAATAGAACATCACGAGGTTTCTCGCCCTGGTAAGGGCCAACAATTCCAAGAGACTCCATTTCGTCTACCCATCGGGCTGCCCGAGAATATCCAACTTTCAATTCCCGCTGTATATCACGGACAGAAATGCTTTGCCGGTCGAGCGCCAAATCCACACAGTCTGACAGCGCAGTATCGAATCCGGAGGGGTCTAGAACCGAAACGGAAGGCGGTCTTATGCCCCTCTGAGAAACCATAGAAACGGATTCTGCCGACTTGGGATGATTTTCGGAGGCTTCGTGAACCGAATCCGAAGGCTGCTTTGCTTCCTTCTCCGCAACAATGGAAACTAAACGATGAAGGGCAGCGCGATCCTCCTGTTGCTGCTCATACTCCTTTGCACGCAAATAACCGCGATAGAATAATATGCCAGCTATCACCAAGAAAACAAGCCCGATGTCTGTATCTTCCAAAGATGCAAAACACGCCAAGGCGTTCCAGAAGAATAATGCGGAAAGAATCCACCAGAAAATGTAACGTTTTTTCATTGTTAGCACCACCGAACAGATGAGAAGATATATTTATCTCACCGCACTGGTAAAGGCCACAGCCTTACCAAGAATGCGGATGCCGTTGATTTCCTCACCGACGTAGATAAATGGCTCGTAATTGTGATTTGCAGGGGAGAGTACCAGTTTGTCAGGGTGGACATAGACGCGCTTTAGCGTAGCCTCTTCGCCGATCAGAACGGCGGCGATCTCGCCGTTATTGACGGTCGGCTGTTGGCGGATATAGACAATATCGCCGTCAAAGATCCGCGCATCGATCATGCTGTCACCCTTGCAGCGCAGGGCGAAGTCAGCGACCACATGCTCAGGCATCGCGACCTCGCCATCCAGATTCTCGGCGGCAAGGATCGGCTCGCCACAAGCGATTGTACCGAGGAGCGGGACAGCCCTCATGTTGGGCATGGGGAGAATGTTATCGGGCAAAGAAACAGGAGGAGAAAAAGTATATTTGCGCTCAACATCAGTCCGACCGGTTAAATAATCCATATCAACATTGAAATAGTCTGCGATTATCTCCAGCATCTCAAAGGCCGGCTCGCGGTGACCACGTTCGTACATTCCTACAGTGCTTTCCGAAATCCCGAGAACATCTGCGAGCTGCTTCTGCGTCATATCATTTTGAATGCGAAGCTTTTTCAGGACACTACCAAACGGCATTTTAATCACCTCGTTTATATGTATAACACGAATCGTGTGAAAAAGCAAGAAGAAAAACACAAAATGTGTTGACAAACAGAAAATGACATGCTATATTTAAGCCGCACGAAACGTGCGGGAGGTGATAAGAGTGAGCAATGCAGAAATTGGAGCAAGGCTGAGAGCGTTGCGCGGGGAAAAAACACGCGCAGAAGTGGCAGCGGCTGTTGGAATCTCGGTTTCGGCGCTGCAGATGTACGAAAATGGTGCGAGAGTGCCCAGAGATCAGACGAAGATGGAGATCGCTGTCTATTTTGGCTCTACTGTTGAGGATATTTTTTTTAACAGCAAACCGCACGAAATGTGCGGTATTTGAGAAAGGAGGCACACCATGAAACTTATCAAACAAATTCGAGAAGAAAGAGAACTCCTCCACAAGATGATGAAATATCTTGCGGAGGAGCGGTCAGTCAATGAGTACTGGG
>CACZXQ010000069.1 GCA_902785115.1 Oscillospiraceae bacterium
CCGATCAGCGTGGGCGTGTGGGCGCTGGTGCTGAACGTGCCGCTGCTGCTCGCGGCGTGGCGGATGCTGGGGCTGCGGGCGCTGACGATGACGCTGCTCGCCACGGTGCTGCTCTCGGTCTTCATCGACCTCTTCGGCGCGATCCTGCCGGGCTACAGCAACAATGAGCTTCTCGCGGCGGTGGCGGGCGGCGTGCTGTCGGGCCTCGGCGTGGGTATCCTGTTTCTGCGCGGCATCAGCACCGGCGGCACGGATCTCGCGGCGCTGCTGCTGAAAAAGCCCTTTCCCAACGTGCCCAACGGCATCATGCTCCTGCTCATTGACGCGGGGGTGGTTGCCGTCGCGGTACTGATCTTTCGGGACATCGAGGTGGCGCTCTACTCCGCCATCACGATCTATCTCTCCTCCAAGGTCATCGACGCGCTGGCACAGGGTGTGGATTACGCAAAGGTCATCTACATCATCACCGAGCGCGGGGAAGAGATCTCCTGCGTGCTCAACGAGCAGACCGGGCGCGGCACCACGCTTTTGAGCGCCCAGGGCGGCTACACCGGCAAGGACAAGCAAATGGTCGTCACCGTGACGCGCCGCAACGTTCTTGCCCAGACCCTGCGCCTGATCAAGCAGACCGATCCCGCCGCCTTCACCTACGTCACCGATTCCACCGAGGTGCACGGGGAAGGGTTCAAGAATGAATAGTGAATAATGAATAGTGATGGTGTCGCTGCGCGACAAATCATAAAGGGGATGTGAAGAATGTTTCTTCACATCCCCAGTTTTTAGTGCTTAGAATTTATTGTTTAGGAGATATTTTCGAGCTTTTCAACGCCTGTTTTGATGGATCGTTTTCTACGAAGAGCTAAGCTCTAAAAACTATCTATGAAACAGCTTCTTCACCTGGTACTTGGGCTCGAAGGAGATGTTGACGCCGATCTTTTTAAACAGCTCCTCGTCCACATGGGAGAGGATGACGCTCGAATGTGCCTCGCAGCCTCGCAGCTTGTCGAGCTGGTCGATGGCGTAGCCCGCCATCGGGTTCGTGACCGCCGAAATGGTCAGGGCGATCAGCAGCTCGTCCGTGTGCAGGCGGGGATTGTGGTTGCCCAGATGCTCGACCTTCAGGTGCTGGATGGGCTGGATGATGCCCGGCGCGATCAGCATCAGCTTCTTGTCGATGCCCGCAAGCTTCTTGAGCGCGTTCAAGAGACAGGCAGAGGCCGCGCCCAGGAGGGAGCTGGTCTTGCCGGTGACGATGGTGCCGTCCGGCAGCTGAAGTGCCATGGCGGGGTTTTCGGTCTCCTCCGCCCGCTGCAGCGCGGCGGCGACCACAGGGCGATCCTTCGGCCCAATGCCCATGGAGTTCATGATCAGCTCGATCTTGCGCATCTCGTGCGGCTCGCTCATTCCCTTGCGGACGGAGACGGCGGCGGCGTAGTAGCGCCGGATGATCTCCTGGCGGCTCGCCTCACGGCAGGCCTCGTCGTCAAACAGGCAGTAGCCCGCCATGTTGACGCCCATGTCGGTGGGGCTTTTGTACGGACTCTCGCCGTAAATCTGGCGGAACATGGCCTCGAGCACCGGGAAGATCTCCACGTCGCGGTTATAATTCACGGTCGTGACCCCGTAAGCCTCCAGATGGAAGGGGTCGATCATGTTCACGTCGTCCAGGTCGGCGGTGGCGGCCTCGTAGGCGAGGTTCACCGGATGCTTGAGCGGCAGGTTCCAGATCGGGAAGGTCTCAAACTTGGCGTAGCCCGCGTCCACGCCGCGCTGATGCTCATGGTAGAGCTGGCTCAGGCAGGTGGCCATCTTGCCGCTGCCGGGGCCGGGCGCCGTGACCACCACGAGCGAGCGGCTGGTCTCGATGTACTCGTTGCGCCCGAAGCCCTCCTCCGACACGATCAGGGGGATGTTGGAGGGGTAATCGGGGATGATGTAATGCTTATAGGTGCGGATGCCGAGCGCTTCCAGCCGGGTCATGAACTTGTCGGCGATGGCCTGACCGCGATAGTGGGTGATGACGACGCTGCCCACATAAAGCCCGATGCCGCGAAACGCGTCGATCAGGCGCAGGGTGTCCTCGTCGTAGGTGATGCCGAGATCGCCGCGGCGCTTGTTGCGCTCGATGTCGTCGGCGGAGATGGCGATAACGATTTCCGCCTCGTCCTTCATCTCCAGCAGCATCCTCACCTTGCTGTCCGGCTCAAAGCCCGGCAGCACGCGGGACGCGTGATAGTCGTCAAACAGCTTGCCGCCGAACTCCAGATACAGCTTGCCGCCGAACTTGGCGATGCGGTCACGGATGTTCTGGCTCTGCAGCTTCACATACTTGTCGTTGTCAAAACCCAATCTGTTCATGCGCTCCACCTCTCTTGTTTCTACACAAAAACGCATTTTATCATACATCGACGGATAAGACAAGAAGAAATACTGACCGCTGACCACGAAACGGGCGACCGCAAGGGCGGAGCAGAGCGGAGGGCGCCCCAACGCCGCTGCCCGCTAAAAAATCGCGGATACATACTTTTTTTATTCACAAAGCTGTGCTATACTCTAATCTGTATCACTATAAAAAGGAGTATACCATGGGATTTTTTCAGAAGCTCTTCGGCAGTTATTCCGACCGGGAGCTGAAACGGATCTATCCGATTGCCGATAAAATCGAAAAGCTGGAGCCGCAGATGCAGGCGCTCTCCGACGCCGATCTTCGCGCAAAGACCGAGGAATTCAAGGATCGCCTCGCAAACGGCGAGAGCCTGGACGACATTCTGCCCGAGGCCTTTGCCGCCGTGCGGGAGGCGAGCTGGCGTGTGCTGGGGATGAAGCCCTTCCGCGTGCAGCTCATCGGCGGCATTGTGCTGCACCAGGGGCGCATCGCCGAGATGAAGACCGGCGAGGGCAAGACCCTGGTCGCCGTGCTGCCCGCCTACTTAAACGCGCTGACCGGTGAGGGTGTGCACATCGTCACCGTCAACGACTACCTCGCCCGCCGCGACAGCGAGTGGATGGGCAAGGTGCACCGCTTCATGGGTCTTTCCGTGGGTCTGATCGTCCACGGCCTCGATAACGATGAGCGCCGCGCCGCCTATAACTGCGACATTACCTACGGCACCAACAACGAGATGGGCTTTGACTACCTGCGCGACAACATGGCGCTCTACAAGGAGCAGATGGTGCAGCGCGGTCACGCCTTCGCCATCGTGGACGAGGTGGACTCCATCCTCATCGACGAGGCGAGAACGCCGCTCATCATCTCCGGCCAGGGCGACGAGAGCACCGACCTCTACCGTCAGGCGGACGATTTTGTGAGCCGCCTGAAGAAGATCGTCTACGCCTCCGTGGACGAAAAGGAGGAGGAGAGCGAGGATCTGGACGCGGACTACGTCGTGGACGAGAAGGCGCGCTCCGCGACGCTCACCGCCCGCGGCATCGCGAAGGCCGAGCGCGCCTTCGGGCTGGAAAACCTCGCGGACATGGAAAACGCCACCCTCTCCCACCACATCAACCAGGCGCTCAAGGCGCACGGCATCATGAAGCGGGACATTGACTACATCGTCAAGGACGGCGAGATCATCATCGTCGATGAGTTCACCGGCCGCCTCATGCTCGGCCGCCGCTATTCCGAGGGGCTTCATCAGGCCATTGAGGCCAAGGAGCATGTGGACGTGCAGAAGGAGAACAAGACCCTTGCCACCATCACCTTCCAGAACTACTTCCGCCTCTACGGCAAGCTCTCCGGTATGACCGGCACCGCCGCCACCGAGGCGGAGGAGTTTGGCGCGATCTACCAGCTTGATATCATTGAGATCCCGACGAACAAGCCCGTTATCCGCATCGACAACCCCGACGTGGTGTATAAAAACGAGGTGGGCAAGAACCGCGCCATCATCGAGCAGATCGTCGCCTGCCACGAGAAGGGTCAGCCCGTGCTGGTCGGCACCGTCAGCATCGAGAAGAGCGAGTACCTCTCCAAGCTTCTCAAGGCGCGCGGCATCCCCCACACGGTCTTAAACGCCAAGTATCACGAGAAGGAAGCCGAGATCGTGGCGCAGGCGGGCAAGCTCGGCGCGGTCACGATCGCGACCAACATGGCCGGCCGCGGCACCGACATCATGCTCGGCGGCAATGCGGAGTATCTCGCGCGCGAGGATCTGCGCAAGGCGGGCTATGACGACGCGGTGATCGCCGAGGCCACGGGCTACGCCGAGACCGAAAACGAGGACATCCTCGCCGCCCGCAAGCTCTTTGCCGAGCGCATGGCGGCGCACAAGCTCGTCACAAACGCCGAGGCCGAGAAGGTGCGCGCAGCCGGCGGCCTCTTCATCCTCGGCACCGAGCGGCACGAATCCCGCCGCATCGACAACCAGCTCCGCGGCCGCGCCGGTCGCCAGGGCGACCCGGGCGAGAGCCGCTTCTACCTCGCCATGACGGACGACATCATGCGTCTCTTCGGCTCCGAGCGGGTCATGGGCATGATGGAGACGCTCAAGATGGAGGAGGATACGCCGCTGGACGCGAAGCTCCTCTCCGGCGCGATCGAGCAGGCGCAAAAGACCGTCGAGAGCCGCAACTTCCAGACCCGCAAGAGCGTGCTGGAGTTTGACGACGTGATGAACCAGCAGCGCAACATCATCTACGGCGAGCGCCGCAAGGTGCTCGACGGCGAAAACCTCCGCCCCCAGATCATGGGGATGCTCTCAGAGTTCGTGCAGAGCACCGTGCGGGACGGTCTCGGCGGCGTGAACGCCGAGAGCCAGGCACAGCTTGACGCGGCGCTGAGTCCCTTTGAAAAGCTCTTCCTCCGCCGGGGCGAGGTGCAGCTTGCGGATTTCAAGGGGCGCGCGGACGCCGACAAGGTCTCCGCTGCCGTCACCGAGATCGCAGAAAAGCTCTACGCCGAGCGCGAAGCCGCCTTCGGCATGGGGCCGAACGATACCCCGCTCATGCGCGAGCTTGAGCGCGTCATCATGCTGCGCGTGGTGGACGAATACTGGATGGATCATATCGACGCCATGACCGAGCTCAAGCGCGGCATCGGCCTGCGCGGCTACGGCAACGTCAAGCCCATCGACGCCTATAAGCAGGAGGGCTTTGACATGTTCGAGGCCATGGTTCACGGCATCCGCGAGGAGACCGTGCGCCGTCTCTTCACCGTGCAGATCCGCCGCGAAGCGCCCATCGAGCGCAAGGCCGTCGCCAAAAACGCCGCGGCGAACGTGAGCGGCGAGCCGGTGAAGAAAAAGCCGGTCAAGAAGGTCCCCAAGCCCGGGCGCAACGATCCCTGCCCCTGCGGTAAGATGAAGCCCGACGGCAGCCGGCGGCTCAAGTACAAAGAATGCTGCGGGAGAAATGAGTGAATAGCGGCCAGGGGCCAGTGACCAGTGACCAGTGACCAGTGGCCAGTGACCAGTGGAGAAGAACGATGTTCATTGAAAACCAACAAGGCCAATTACGGTACATGACCTCCACGGTCATCCCCCTGCGCCATGCCTTCACCACCCGCTTCGGCGGGGTGAGCACGGGGCATCTCGCCTCGCTCAATCTTTTGAGCGACAAGGGGGATACGCCGGAGAACGTGCGGGAGAACTACCGCCGCGTCGCCGCGCTCTTCGGCGTGGGGGAGGACGACTGCGCCGTGACAAAGCAGGTGCACGGAAACACCGTGCGCATCGTCACGAAGGCGGACAGACACGCCTGCTTAACAAAGGTTCCCTATGAGGCCGACGGCATCGTGACGGCGGAGCGCGGCCTGCCGATCTTCTGCTTCACCGCCGACTGCGTGCCGGTGCTGCTCTGCGACGCGGAAAACGGCGTCGTCGGCGCGGTGCACTGCGGCTGGCGCAGCTCTGTGGGGGATATCCTCGGCAACGCCCTTCGGCAGATGGCTTCTCTCGGCGCAAAGCCGGAGAACATCCGCGCCGCCATCGGCCCCGCCATCGGCAAGTGCTGCTTTGAGACGGACGACGACGTGCCGGAGGCCGTGAGCGCCTGGCTTCAAGGCGACACGGCGGGTCTGTTCGCAAAACGCGCCGACGGCAAGACGCTTGTCGATCTGCGCGGCGCCAACGCGAGACGGCTCATGCAGCTCGGTGTTCCCGTCGGGCAGATCGACGTCTCCGAGGAGTGTACCTTCTGCAGCCACGACAAATACTGGTCGCACCGCTACACCAAGGGGCAGCGCGGTGGCCAGGCGGCGGTGATTTGCCTTAATCGCTAAGCCCATTATAGGGCTTAGCGATTAAGGGATACTCGCGCTTATCGCAGCGGGCTTGATGCCCGCTTTGGTCGGCGCGAGGCCTCGCTAAGCTCGGCTTAGTGTGTTTTCGGCAAGGCAGAGCCCCACCGAAAACAGATTCCGATTTTGTTTTTCGCCTTGCGAGGCGAAAAATCAGAGGGGAGAGCCCCTCTGAACTCCCCCGGCTTCTGTATAACCCTTTGAGAGGACAAACCTATGAGCAAGAACATACGCAGAATCCTCGCGCTGCTGCTGGCGTTTGCGGCGCTTTTATCGCTCTCCGCCTGCGGCAGGCAGGAGGATGATCCCAACGACGTCCCGGAATCCACCGGCGGCACCGAGATCGTCAAGGGCTCCTCGGCAGACAGCAAGTTCACCATGAACGTGAACATGCGCTACAGCCGCAACCCGCTGGTCGCGACCAACCGCTCCAACCAGCTCATCTGCGATCTCGTGTATGAGAACATGATCGAGCTGGACGACAACTTTGAGCCCATCGGCTCACTGTGGGCGAGGGGCACTATTTCCATGACGGCAGCGAGGTCACACCCCGGGACATCAGCTATTCCCTCGGCCTTGCCATCAATGCCGACCGCTATGCCGGGCGCTTTTCCAGCTTCCAGGGCGCATCCCCCGGTGAGGGCGTGGTGCTGGTGGCGCTGGGCATCGGGGACACGTCCTTCATCCGGCTGCTGAACATCCCGATCATCAAGTCCGGCACCTACGGCGAGAAGCGCGATTACGGAAACACCCCCATCGGCAGCGGCCCCTATACCTATAACGAGGACGGCACCAAGCTGATCGCCGCCGAGACCTACCCCGGCTATCAGGATCTGCCGGTCAAGGAGATTTACCTCACCGAGTACCAGACCGCCGACGAGATCATCTCCGCCTTTGAAAGCGGCCTCATCGACGTGGTCACCAACGACCCCTCGAGCTACACGAACCTCGGCTACGCCAGCACCAACGAGATCCACACCTACGCCACCACCAACATGCACTACGTCATGTTCAACGAGGAGAGCATGCTGGGGCGTTACAGCTACTTCCGCCTCGCGATGCAGCATGCCTTTGACCGGGACTATCTGGTGGAGCTGCTGCACGGCAACGCCGTCGCGACGCCCATTCCCATGTACCCGACCTGCCGGGATTATCCGAGCGGGCTCGTGTCGGGGCTCGACTATAACCTGGAGAGCTGCCGCCGCATCCTCGAGGTCGCGGGGGTGCGCGATTACGACGAGGACGGGGTGCTGGAGTTCATGAACGGCTCCCCCCAGGAGATCCAGCTCAACATCGCCGTCTGCGCCGACAGCGGCGCGAAGGCCGGCGTCGTGCGCCGCTTCCAGGAGGATATGGCCACGCTTGGCCTCACCGTCGTGGTGCATGAGATGACTTGGGACAACTACATCAAGGCGCTGGAGGAGGGCGAGATCGCCATCTCCAACACCGGCGCGCAGACGGTACCGCTCGACATGTATTACGGCGAGGTGAAGCTTCGCCCCAACTTCGACCTGACGGAGCTGCTGCAGCCCCGCAAGGAGGAGAACGAGCGCACCAACGTCAACTTCAGCCGCTCCACCGATCAGAGCATCGTGGGTCAGATCGAGAGCTACCTCTCCGCAAGCCCCGCCACCCGTTCCGGCGCGTACTATCAGTTCTGCCAGTATCTTACCGGGCAGACCGCTTCGCTCATCACCATCGGCTTTGAAAAGCAGCAGATCATCACCCGCCGCGGCGTCTGCAAGGGCGTGGAGCCGAACGCGGGCAATCCTTTGTTTAACTTTGAAAACTGGACGATAGACCTGGATTAAAAGGGGGATAAAAAACATGACCGATCGACAGCTCATGTCCATGGCCAAGGAGGCCTCGCTCAACGCCTATGTGCCCTATTCCCATTTCCCTGTGGGCGCCGCCCTCGAGTGTGACGACGGCACGGTTTTCACCGGCTGCAACGTGGAAAACGCCGCTCTCGGCAGCACCATCTGCGCCGAGCGCACCGCCTGCTGCAAGGCTGTCAGCGAGGGGCACCGCAGCTTCCGCCGCATCGCCATCTATGCCGACAGCGAAAACTGGTGCACGCCCTGCGGCGCCTGCCGCCAGTTCCTCTCGGAGTTTTCGCCGGAGATGGAGGTGCTCTGCGCCAAGGCCGGCAACCGCTATGTGAGCTATAAGCTCTCCGAGCTGATGCCGCATACCTTCAACTTCTGATGGAGCTGGAGCAGCTTCGCATCTTCGCCGCCGTAGCCCGGGAGCGGAGCTTTACCCGTGGCGGGCAGAAGCTCTATCTCAGCCACTCCACGGCGAGCCGCGCCGTCTCCGCGCTGGAGGAGGAGCTGGGCGTCACGCTCTTAAAGCGCTCCAACCGCGTTCTTGATCTCACCCCGGCGGGGGAGAGACTGCTCACCGAGGCGGAGGAGATCTTAAACCGCGTGGAGGCGCTGCGGGAAATAGTGGTCAGCGGTCAGTAGCCAGTGGTCAGTAAGAGAAAAAACGGATTGCCGCGCCAGCGTACATGCTGGCATTGCAATCCGTTTCGTATTACTAAGGAAACGCTGAACCAATCGTCTTTGGCATCTTCCGGAAAATTTGCGCTCTGATTTCGTCACTATTTCTTGCAATACACAAAGTATTCCTGCTCAATGACTGCCCTCATCAGAACGCAAATTTTCTCAGGATCTGCTTTCGCCGATTGAATCAGCGCTTCCCTGATCACTGATCACTGACCACTGCCCACTGTTCACTCCGGATAATACCCCGTGACCTTTTCCAGCCCGTAGTAGTCCGCGACGCTGTAGTTCGGCCACTCGTCCGCGTCGAGGGAGAGCGTGAAGGCCACGCTGCAGCCCGAGCGGGGAATGTAGCTTTCAAGCCGCACTTCGCGCTCCCCCGCGGCAAGGGCGCTTTGGATCAGCGCCTCACGCGTAAGCGATTTTTTATAAATCACCGCGACGTCCAGCATCCCGAAGGCAAAGCGCACGAGAAAGAGCGCTGCCAGCAGCGCGCAGACCGTCCGCCGCCAGCCCTTCCCGAAGCAGGGCAGCGCCTGCTCCAGCAGGAGCAGCACGGAGAGCGCCGTGAAAAACACCGTGGTGCAGAAGTGCCGCCCGGCAAAATACAGCGCGAAGGCGTAGGCCGCGAGCGCGCCGAGCCCCGCCAGCAGCAGAACGATGGCGAGTGTGATGCGTTTTTTATCTCCCTTCGCCCGGATCGCGAGCCAGAGGCACAGCCCCCACAGCAGGTACAAAAGCCCCAGCTTTCGCAGCGTCTCTCCCGCGATGGCGCCGAAATTGGCAAAGGCCGCCATGACGTCCGCGCTCCCGGCGCGCCCGTTTGTGGCCGGCGCCGTCATCAGAAAGACATAGCCCGCGAGCGCAAGCAGGATGCCGAGAATGCCCTGCCAGTCCAGCCTGCGGCTGAGAAGGCTGAGACAGACGGCGGTAAACAGCATCGCGAGCACGCCGCTCTCCGACCAGGTGCCGGATACAAAGGAGAGGGCGAAAAACAGCAGGCTCTTCCACCAGGCGCGTTTTTGCGCAATGCCGAGATAGGCCGCCGTGTAGGGCCACAGAAACAGCAGAAACAGGCTCACACCCCAGGAATAGTTCACCGCGCCCGTGAGCCAGAGGGAGACTTCCCCGAACGCGGGCTGAAACGTGAAGAGCAGGGACGCGCTCACGATCAGAACCGCAAGCTGCCGCCGATCCTTGAGGTGCCGTGCAAAAAGCCACAGCAGCAGCACGGCGTTCGCGGCGTTTAAGAGGTTAAAAAGCCCCTTCGGGAACATCAGCAGAAGCTGCACCAGCCCGTGCACCAGCACGCGCCCGTTGGTGAGCTCACGGTGGATGGCCATGGAAGGGAAGATCTGAAGAACGCTCGTGACGCGCGCGTTCGTACCCCAGGCAAAGCAGTAGGAAAAATCATCCGCCACCATGGGCGAGAGCGCTGTGATCGTCAGCATCCAGCAGAACACCAGCGCGAAAAAGACGGATTCGGCTTTGCGGTCAAACAGACGGTTCATGGCTCCCCCCTCAGTCGTTTGCGTATTCGGTGACCCGGTAGCTGCCGAGACCGTAGTACCAGGCGATGTCGCCGTCAAAATAGCTCTCGTCTCCCGGCCAGGTGGCGGGGTATTTGCTGCGCGTGACGATGGGCTCCACGATCACATCCGCGCCGCTTCCTTCGAGAGAGCGCAGATAGGATTCCCGCTGAACGCTCTGGTGATGAACGGCGGCAATATCCGCCGCCGCAAGCGGCATCAGCAGCAGCGCAAGCGCCGCGAACACGGCGGCAAAGCGCTTGAGATCGGCCTTTTCGCCCCGATCCCAGAGAGCGGCGAGCAGCAGCGCGTCGGCAAGGCTCGTATAGCAGACGAAGGGGCAGGCCGAGCGGGCGGGGAAGTAGACCGCCACGAGGAAAATAAGCACCGAGGCAAGTCCCGCAAGTCCCAACAGCAGCGCCGCGAGCAGAATGCGCTTGTCCAGCGCCTTCTCCAGCCCCCGCAGCAGCAGCATCCCCCAGAGACAGCCCGCCGCGAGCAGCAGCAGCGGCGTTTCGGACGCAAGCGCGCCGACAGAGCCGCTCCGCCGGGCAAACAGGACGAGCGCGAGCGCAAGCCCCAGCCCGAGCCCCAGCGATCCCAGACGGCAGCCGAGCGTCCTCTTTCGCAGCAGCAGCCACACAAAAACCGTGAGCGCCAGCAGCGCGAGCACGGCGATCCCCGCGAGCGCGGCAGGGGAGAAGCGCCCGGCCAGCCGGACGGCGGCCTTCGTCAGCGTGCTCTCGGCCACCTCGCCCCGCCGTCCGCTCCATTCCGAGGGAGCGGACATCAGAAACAGAAAGCCGAGACAGGACACGAGAAAGCTTCCCGCCAGAAAGCGGGGGAGCTTCTTTTCGCGAAGCCAGCTCAGCCCCAGAAAAGCGAAGGCGGCGCAGAGCATCGCAAGCGAGCCGTTTTCCGACCAGGCTCCCGCCGCAAAGCCGAGCGGCAGGTACAGCATGCGCGCTGCGGCGCCCATTTTGACCTCGCGCCCCGTGTAGCGGGCGAGGAAGGGGTAGAGAAAGCCGAGCGTGACGAGGATCGTCCAGGAGTAGTTGCACGCGCCCGTGAGCCAGAGGAACACCTGCCCGAAGGCGGGCACCAATACGAAAATCTGCGAAACCAGCAGCACCGCCAGCAGCAGATCGCGCCCCGGCTCGCCCCGGCGCACATACCTATATAATATATAGAAGAGCAGTGTGCCCATCCCAGCGTTGAGGACGTTGAAGACCGGCCGCGGCCAGAACAGAAAGAGCTGCACAAAGAAATGTGCCAGCACCCGCCCGTTGGTGTTCTGCCGCAGGGCGATCATAGAGGGGATAATCTCGTCAGGCGCGGTAATGCGCCCCCAGTGCCAGCGGCTGAAGGTAAAGAGAAAATCATCCGCCGTCATGGGCGTGAGGAAGTTAAAAACCAGCAGCAGAACGAAAATCAAAGCAAAGACGGCGCAGATCCCGAAGCGTGACTTTTTCATCTCCTCACCTCCATAGATAAAGGAATAAAAAAATTTTAGCACAAGAGCGCCGAAAAAGCTATAGCTTTCTCTCCAAAGCGTTCAGATTGCCTCTGGCATTTGCAGAAAAAAATTACAAAAACAGTGAAATTCCTCTTGACATCCTGTTACCGCTCTGTTATATTATCAGAGCGCGTGTGCGAGAGCACGGGCGTATTATGCGAGGAAGCGGGAGATTGCTCGTGAAAGCGAGGTAACTTCCGTGGAGTATGTCCGGTGTCGGCCTTGCGTCGACACGCAATCGGGCGGCTGAAACCGATCCGGTACACGCGTATATCGCGCGAACGGAGGAAAGCCGGTCACCTTGGCCGGTTTGTTTTTCGGACGCGGCCTGATACGCACGGTTGCGTGTACAGGAAATTCCCGGTTTCATCCGTACGCATAAGAGCGGTCCCAATGCCGCGAAGAAAACGTACGAAAAGGAGAAAACCCAAATGGCAAGCACCAAGAAGAACATGATCCGCATCCGTCTCAAGGCTTACGATCACCAGCTCATCGACAAGGCCGCCGAAACCATAGTCGAGGCCGCCAAGCGCACGGACGCCAAGGTCTCCGGCCCCATCCCCCTGCCCACCAAGACCGAGATCGTCACCATCCTGCGCGCCGTCCACAAGTACAAGGACAGCCGTGAGCAGTTTGAGCGCCGTACCCACAAGCGCCTGATCGACATCGTCGCCCCCACCCCGAAGACCGTTGAGGCTCTGATGAACCTCGAGGTTCCCGCTGGCGTCGAGATCGACATCAAGATCTGATCCAACGCGCTGAGACAAGCCCCGGGCTGACCCAACAGCCCAAACGAAACACCATGTAAATGACCCATAGTCCGTAACTTGCGAATACGGACGGGTTAAGTTGCCAGCCTCTGGACGGGATGACCCCGGGCTAAGCGAGGCAACCAATAACCGTTAGGAGGAAATAAAATGAAGAAAGCCATCATTGGCAAGAAGGTCGGCATGACGCAGATCTTCGACGAGGCCGGCAAGGTCATTCCGGTCACTGTCATTGAAGCCGGCCCCTGCGTGGTCGTGCAGAAGATGACCAAGGAAAAGGAAGGCTATGAAGCCGTCCAGTTCGGTTACGAGGAAGTAGCCGAGAAGAAGCTCTCCAAGCCCGAAGCAGGCCACCTGAAGAAGGCCGGAGTTGCAAACCTCAAGCACCTCAAGGAGTTCCGCCTCGAGGACAGCAGCAAGCTGGAAGTTGGCGATGTGGTCAAGGCTGACGTTTTCGCGGAAGGCGAGAAGGTCGACGTGACCGGCACCAGCAAGGGCAAGGGCTACGCCGGCGTCATCAAGCGCTTTGGCCAGGGCCGTACCCCCACCAGCCACGGCGGCGGCCCTGTTCACCGTCACGCCGGTTCCATGGGCTCCAGCACCGATCCTTCCCGGATCTTCCCGGGCAAGAAGCAGGCCGGCCACATGGGCGTCGAGCAGGTCACCGTGCAGAACCTCGACATCGTCAAGGTCGACGCTGAGCTGAACCTCATCGCCATCCGCGGCGCCGTTCCCGGCCCGAAGGGCAGCATCGTTTATCTGAAGGATACCGTCAAGACCCAGCCCGTCAAGAAGGGTGCGGCCGCCGGTGTCAGCGTCAACCCGCAGAAGGCTTCCGCCCGTGTCAACCCGCAGAAGGCTTCCGCCCGTACAAAGTAAGGAAAGGAGAGCAGCATAAATGCCTAAAGCAAATGTTTTTAACATGGCAGGCGAGAAGATCGGCGAGATCGAGCTCTCCGAAGCCATCTTCGGCATTCAGCCGAATGAGAGCGTGCTGCATGATTCCGTAAAGAATCACCTGGCCAACTGCCGTCAGGGTACGCAGAGCGCGCTGACCAAGGGCGAGGTGTCCTACACCACGAAGAAGCCCTGGCGTCAGAAGGGAACCGGCCGCGCCCGCGCCGGCTACGCAGGATCCCCGGTGTGGTATCACGGCGGTGTGGCCTTTGCGCCGAAGCCCCGCGATTACAGCTACACCCTGAACAAGAAGGTCAAGCGCCTCGCGCTCAAGAGCGCACTGAGCGCGAAGGCCGCGGAGAATGAGATCGTCGTGATCGACGGCCTGACCGTGAGTGAAATCAAGACCAAGCCCTTCCAGAGCTTCCTCGCGAAGGTGGGAGCCGAGAACAAGGCCCTGGTCGTCACCGAGACCGTCGATGAGAAGGTCGTCAAGTCCGCCCGCAACCTGCCCGGCGTGACCACCACCACCGCCACGATCCTCAGCCCCTACATGATTCTCACCAGCGGCAAGCTCGTCGTCGACAAAGCCGCGCTCGCCAAGATTGAGGAGGTGTTCGCCTGATGAAAACCGCATATGATGTGATCATTCGCCCGATTATCACCGAACAGTCCATGGAAGATCTTGACATTAAGAAGTATGCCTTTGAAGTTGCCAAGGACGCCAACAAGATCGAGATTAAGAAGGCGATCGAGGAAATCTTCGACGTGACGGTCATCAAGGTCACCACCGAGAACGTCACCGGCAAGATGAAGCGCAACGGGGCCTATCCCATGGGCCGTCAGGCTTCCTGGAAGAAAGCTGTTGTAAAGCTCAGCGCGGATTCGAAGAACATTGAGCTCTTCGAAGGCATGGCATAAGGGGGTACAGACATGTCGATTAAAACCTACAGACCTACTACCCCGGCCAGGAGACAGATGACTGTTTCCGGATTCGACGGCGTTGACAAGCATGCAAAGCCCGAGAAATCCCTGCTTGAGGTACTGAAGAAACACTCCGGCCGCAACAGCTACGGCCGCATCACCGTCCGCCACCAGGGCGGCGGAAATCGCCAGAAGTACCGCGTGATTGACTTCAAGCGCAACAAGCTCGATGTCAGCGCAAAGGTGCTTCGCCTTGAGTATGACCCGAACCGCAGCGCATTTATCGCGCTCTGTGAGTATGAAGACGGCGAGCGCCGTTACATCCTCGCTCCGGTTGGGCTGAACCCCGGCGACACCATCGTGTCCTCTGCAACAGCAGATATCAAGGCCGGCAATACACTGCCTCTGGCAAATATCCCGGTGGGTACCATTATCCACAACATTGAACTCTATCCTGGAAAAGGCGCACAGCTCGTCCGCAGCGCCGGCGTCGCAGCGCAGCTGATGGCTAAGGAAGGCGGCATGGCAACGGTTCGTCTCCCTTCCGGCGAGATGCGCAAGGTTCGCCTTGAATGCATGGCGACCATCGGCCAGGTGGGCAACATTGACCACGCTAATGTCCACATCGGCAAGGCCGGACGCAAACGTCACATGGGCGTCCGCCCGACGGTCCGCGGTTCTGTCATGAACCCGGTTGACCACCCCCACGGCGGTGGCGAAGGCAAGTCCCCGGTCGGCCGTCCCGGCCCTGTAACTCCTTGGGGCAAGCCCGCACTGGGTTACAAGACCCGCAAGACGAAGAACCGCACGGATAAGTCCATCGTCAAGCGCCGCAACGCGAAGTAAGGAGGGAAAACGAAATGAGCAGAAGTATCAAGAAAGGCCCCTTCGCCGCTCCCGAGCTCCTGAAGAAGGTCGACCAGATGAATCAGAGCGGAA
>CACZXQ010000070.1:0-8597 GCA_902785115.1 Oscillospiraceae bacterium
ATCCGCGATAAACTCACGCAGATCGGCGGAGCAGAGATTGTCGCGCTTCTCCCCAAAGGCGTCTTCCAGGTCAAAGCCGTCCATGCCGAACTGGTTGGGGTTGATGACCACGCGATCCTCCGGCACGCGGCGTGCCATCCAGTGGTGACCGCCGATGGTCTCGAGCCACGAGACCTCGTTTTCGTCGTTGAAGGCAATGCCGTTGGATTCATAAGTGCCGTACTGCTCCAAAAGTGCGCCCAGGCGCTCCACACCTTCGCGGGCGGAGTGAATATAGGGCAGCACGAGAACAACGAAGTCCTCTTCCCCGACGCCGCCGATCACGTCCTTTTCCCGTCTGTTCTTCGCCTTCTGATAGCAAACCAGCGGGTCTGCCGCGAGGACGCGGGGATTGGAGGTGATGGTCTCGGTCGCGGTCATGCCGACATTTGCGGCGTTGATGCCGGTCGCCGCCCAGACGCCCTGGGAATTGTCCACACTCGGGCAGGCGGTGTAGCGCATGGGGTTTTCCGGCAGCGCAATCTCACAGTGGGAGATCACGGTCTTATACTTGCGGGGCTGATCTTTGGGTTGGACGACGATTAGCTTCTTGACGTCAAAATGCCCGTCGTCGGTGCGGGCGATCATGGTAGAGTTGTCATTGCTGGCCTTTTTGCCGACCAGTACGGTGGTGCAGGGCATATCTCGTTCCTCACTTCTTCTTTATTGTTTTGCCTGCTTGATGGACAGGCTGATCCGTTTCTTTTTCTCGTCCACATCCAGTACCTTCACCTGTACCACATCCCCCACGGAGAGGACTTCGGAGGGGTGCCGGATGCGGCGCTCGCTGATCTGTGAGACATGGACAAGTCCATCCTGGTGGACGCCGATGTCCACAAAAGCGCCGAAGTCGATAACGTTGCGCACGGTACCGCTCAGGATCATGCCGGGCTTTAAGTCGCTGATGGAGAGGACGTCGGTGCGCAAAATGGGCTGGGGCAGAGAATCGCGGATGTCTCGCCCGGGCTTCTGGAGCTCTGCGGCGACGTCGCGCAGAGTGGGAAGGCCGATCTCCAGCTCCGCTGCGGCCTTCTCCGCACCGTAGGCCTTGAGTCTTGCGGGCAGATCGGAAAGCCTTCCGGCCTTGAGATCTGCGTCCGTGTAGTTAAGCAGCGCAAGCAGCTTCTTCGCTGCCGCGTAGGATTCCGGGTGCACCGCCGTGTTATCGAGCACATTTTTGCTCTCAGGGATGCGCAGGAAGCCCGCCGCCTGCTGGAAGGCTTTCGGCCCCAGCTTCGGCACCTTCTGTAGCTGACTGCGGCTGGAAAACGCACCGTTTTCCTCGCGGTAGAGCACGATGTTCTTTGCCGTCGTCGCGGTCAGGCCGGACACGCGCCGCAGCAGTGAGGGGGACGCGGTGTTCACGTCCACGCCGACCGCGTTCACACAGTCCTCCACCACGGCGTCCAGCGCCTGGTCCAGCTCTTTCTCCGGCATATCGTGCTGGTACTGCCCGACGCCGATGGCCTTCGGCTCGATCTTCACAAGCTCGGCCAGCGGGTCCTGCATGCGCCGTGCGATAGACACCGCCGAACGCAGGTTCACGTCATACTGCGGAAACTCCTCCGCCCCGAGCTTGCTCGCGGAGTAGACCGAGGCGCCTGCCTCGGAGACGATCATATAGCTGAGGGCTCTCCCCTTCTCCTGCTCCCGGCGGATGAGCTCCACCGCCATCTGCTCGGTCTCGCGGCTCGCGGTGCCGTTGCCGATGGCGATATGCTCCACGCCGTATTTTCGCACAAGCGTGGAGAGCTTGGCGATGGCTTCCTCCTTCTGCCGCTCGCCATAGGTAGGATAGACCACCGCCGTGTCGAGGACTCTGCCCGTGCCGTCCACAACGGCGACCTTGCAGCCCATGCGATAGCCGGGGTCGAGCCCCATGGTGACCTTGCCCTTTACCGGCGGTTGCATCAGCAGCGGGCGCAGGTTCAGCGCAAACTGTCCGATCGCGCCTTCACAGGCAAAGTCCGTGAGGCTGCTGCGCGTCTCCCGCTCCACCGAGGGGAAGATCAGCCGGTCGTAAGCGTCCAGCGCCGCGTCCTTCACAAACTGCATGGCCTTCGAGCCGGGGATCACCACCGCGCGATAAACGCTTTGCATGGCAAGCTCATGGTCAAGCTCCAGCGATACCTTCAGGAGCTTTTCCTTCTCGCCCCGGTTGATGGCGAGGATCTGGTGCCCCTGCAGCCTTGATACCTTTTGTGAAAAATCATAGTACAGCCGGTAAACGGAATCCTCCTCCGTCGCGGCGACAGAGCGAAGCTCACCGATGCGCTCTACGAGCTTGCGAAGGCTTGCGCGGATCGCTGCGTCATCGCTGATGCGCTCGGCAATGATGTCGCTTGCGCCCGCGAGAGCTTCCTCCACGCTGCCCACGCCCTTCTCGGGGTCAATGTATTTTTCCGCCTCTTCCTCCGGCGCGGGACAGTCCCGTTTCTGTGCGAAGAGTGTCTCCGCAAGGCCTTCCAAGCCCTTCTCTTTTGCGATCGTGGCTCTGGTGCGGCGCTTCTGCTTATAGGGGCGGTAGAGGTCCTCCAGCTCAGCGAGCGTCCTGGCCGCCATGATCGAAGCCTTCAGCTCCTCTGTGAGCTTTCCCTGCTCTTCAATGGAGCCGAGGATGCTCTCGCGCCGCTCCTGGAGTCCGCGCAGGTACTGCAGCCTTGTCTCCAGCTCGCGCAGGGTCGTATCGTCCATGGAGCCGTGCAGCTCCTTGCGATAGCGGGCAATAAAGGGGATGGTATTCCCCTCCTCCAGCAAGCGGATCACATTCTCAATATATTCCGGCTTCTGCCCGAGTTCTTCCGATAATTGTCTGATAATGTCTTCCATATACTTCCTCAATCCGTATTCAAGATTACAGTTTACTATACCGCACTCGCGGCTTTGCGTCAAGCGGCGATCCTGCGGCGGCAAAGCAGACAAAAATTCGGCAAAATGCCAGCAATTGTATAGTGACTTTTGGGAAAGCTTGTGGTAAAATTAAAGTATATCTTTGTGCATTTACAATGAAAGAACGAACATATAAGATACCGAAAGGAGAGAGTTTATGGCAAGAGAGATTTTATTTGAACTCGGCAAAATGATTACCGACCGCCTCCCCTACAAGTACGGCTTCAAGAAGCTGACAGAGACAGACCCCGAATACATTCTGCTTGACGTTGCCCTGGAGAGTGACGAGCAGGCGGAGATCATGCTCAAGATGGGCCGCCGCCAGCCCAAGACGCTGGAGGAGATCGCCCGGCTCACCGGCAAGGACCCCAAGCATGTGGAAGAGCTGCTGGAGAAGGCCGCCGCTACCGGCGCTGTGGAGTACCACTGGGAAAACCCGGAGCACAAGAAGACCTACTATGTGCAGCAGTTTGTCCCCGGTATCGCGGAAATGACCAACATGGTTCGCCCGCAGTTCGACGCACACCCCGAAATCGGTGAGCAGTTCAACCTGATGACCTATCTGCCCCTCGCGGGCAAGACCCATCTGATCCCTCCCGGCGGCGCCGGCGTCGGCATGCACGTCATCCCCGTCGAGAAGGCCATCTCCATGGAGCGCGAGAGCCTGCCCATCGAGCACATCTCCCACTGGCTGGATAAGTACGAGGGCAAGTACTCCGTCGGCTACTGCTCCTGCCGCAACGCCCGCCGCGCCACGGGCGAGGGTTCCGGTGAAATTCAGGACGACTGCTGCATCGGTCTGGGCGACTTCGCCACCTACCTCGTCGAGACAGGCAAAGGCCGCTACATCACCAAGGAAGAGGCGCTGCAGATCTGCCAGCGAGCTGAGGACAACGGCTATGTCCACCAGGTCACGAACATCGACGGCGTGAACAAGGTCTTCGGCCTCTGCAACTGCGACATTGGCGTCTGCTTTGCCCTGCGCACGAGCCAGCTCTTCAACACCCCGAACCTTTCCGCCTCCGCCTACCGCGCCCACGTCAACAAGGAAAACTGCGTCGCCTGCGGCAAGTGTGTCGAGGTATGTCCCGCCGGCGCCGTGAAGCTGGGTCAGAAGCTCTGCACCAAGCAGGGTGAGGTTCAGTATCCCAAGCAGGAGCTGCCCACCGGCTTCAAATGGGGCGAAGACAAGTGGAACCGCAACTATGTCGCGGACAACCGCAAAAACTGCCACGAGAGCGGCACCGCGCCCTGCAAGACCGCGTGTCCCGCGCACATCGCCATCCAGGGCTACATCAAGCTGGCCAAGGAAGGCCGCTATCTGGACGCCCTCAAGCTCATCAAGCAGGATAACCCCTTCCCCTCTGTCTGCGGCTACGTCTGCAACCGCCGCTGCGAAGACGCCTGCACCCGCGGCGCGCTCGACAAAGCGCTCGCCATCGACGAGATCAAGAAGTTCATCGCCGAGCAGGATCTCAAGAGCGAGGAGCGCTATGTTCCCGAGAAGATCCGCCGCCGTCCCATCGACAAGGACTACGAGGAGAAAATCGCTATCATCGGCGCAGGCCCCGCGGGCTTGAGCTGCGCCTACTACCTCGCCCGCATGGGTTATGTGAACGTCACCGTCTTTGACCGCAATCCTGCCCCCGGCGGCATGCTGGTCATGGGCATCCCCAGCTACCGTCTGGCTCGCAGCGCACTCAAGGGCGAGATCGAGATCCTCGAGAAGATGGGCGTTCATTTCCAGATGAACACCGAGATCGGCAAGGACGTCACGATTGCCGAGCTGCGTCAGCAGGGCTACAAGGGCTTCTACGTCGCCATCGGCGCGCAGAACAGTGCCAAGCTCAACATCCCCGGTGAGGAACTCGCCGGCGTGTACGGCGGCGTGCAGTTCCTGCGCGAAGTGAACCTGGGGAACACCCCCGAGATCGGCAAGAAGTGCGCGGTCATCGGCGGCGGCAACGTCGCGATGGACGTGTGCCGTACCGCTGTCCGCCTCGGAGCGGAGACCTATGTGATCTACCGCCGCAGTGAGGACGAGATGCCCGCCGACAAGGAAGAGGTCGCTGAGGCTAAGGCTGAGGGCGTGAAGTTCTGCTTCCTCAACGCCCCCGTGGAGATTCTCGGTGCGGACGGCAAGGTCTGCGGCATCAAGGTCGAGCTCATGGAGCTGGGCGAGCCTGACGAGAAGGGTCGCCGCAAGCCCGTCGGCACCGGCAAGTTTGAGACCATCGAGGTCGATTCCGTGCTCGCCGCCGTCGGTCAGACCATCGACTGGGGCAAGCTGGACATCGGCGCGCTCAAGGTCGGCAAGAAGGGCTTCGCCGTTGCCGATCCCGTCACCTACCAGACCGAGCAGAGCGACATCTTTGTGGGCGGCGACGTATACACCGGCCCGAAGTTCGCAATCGACGCAATTGCCGCCGGCCGCGAAGGCGCAGAGTCCCTGCACCGCTTCGTACAGGACGGCCAGAGCCTGATGATCAGCCGCAACCTGCGCGAGTTCTACGAGCTGGACAAGAACAACCTCCGCCTCGATGTGGACAGCTTCGACCGTCCCGCCCGCCAGCAGATCGTGCACGATCCCGCCAAGGCTAAGAGCTTTGAGCATGACCGTCTCACCTTCACCGAAGAGCAGGTCAAGACGGAAGCCTCCCGCTGCCTCGGCTGCGGCGTGAGCGTTGTGGATCAGAACCGCTGCATCGGCTGCGGCCTCTGCACCACCAAGTGCATGTTCGACGCCATCCACCTCGAGCGCGATGTGCCCGAAGCCTCCAACATGATTCGCAGCGAGGATAAGGTCGGCGCTCTGCTCAAGAACGTTGGCAAGAAGGCTGTGAACATCATTCGCAAGGGTTAAGCATGCACGAACTCGGAACCATTTACTATGTGATCGACACGGTGGAAAAGCTGATGGTGGAGAACGACCTTAAAGAGGTCGGCTCCATCACGCTGGAGGCCGGTGAGGTCAGCGGCATCATCCCCGAATACCTCCAGGATTTCTGGCAGTATGCCCGCGCCAAGACCGAGCATTTCCAGAATACGGAGCTCAAGGTCGAAATGCTCCCTGCCGTCACCTACTGCCAGGACTGTGGGAAGACCTATCCCACCGTCGTGTACAAGAAAATCTGCCCCTACTGCCAGAGCGGCAACACTTTCCTCATCACAGGAAACGAATACAACATCAAAGAAATCGAAGCCATGTAAAAAAGGGGCTGTGAAAAAAAGCGTTTTTCACAGCCCCAGTTTTTTTGTTTAGTAGTTATTTTCAAGCTTTTCATCATTCGTATATATCGTTGATTTAAGCCCTAAGAGCTAAGAACGCAGGGGGATGTGAGACACATCCCCCTGTCTATCTATTCGGTTCTCAGCGCTTCTACGGGGTCTTTCTTCGCCGCAAGTCCGGATGGGATCAGGCCTGCGATGAAGGTCAGCAGCACGCTGATCAGCACCAGCCCCAAAGCACCCGCCCACGGGAGCGAGGCGTTGAGCGCCATGATGCCGGTCAGATCGTGGACAATGATGTTGATGGGGATATTGAGCAGCAGCGTGATCCCAATGCCGATCGCGCCGGCGGTAAAGCCGATGATGAAGGTCTCGGCGTTAAAGACGCGGGACACGTCCTTCTTCGAGGCGCCGATGGCGCGGAGGATGCCGATCTCCTTGGTGCGCTCCAAGACGCTGATATAGGTGATGATGCCGATCATGATTGACGACACCACCAGGGAAATCGCGACAAACGCGATCAGCACATAGCTGATGACGTTGATGATGGAGGTAATGGAGCTCATCAGCAGCGCTACCATGTCGGTATAGCTGATCTGATCCTCCTCGTCCACCGAATCGTTGTAAACCTGGATCGCATCGGCGATGGCGTCCTTGTTCTCGAAAGTGGAGGCATAGATGCTGATCGTGCTGGGGCTTTCCAAATCCACATAGCCAAGCTTCTTCAGCGTGTCCTTCAGCGTCGCAGTGGAGTACACCGGCGGCATGGCGTTGTTGTAGATCCAGAGATAGTCGTCATCCTCCAGGGAAAGCATGGCGAAGTCCTCCACAAGCTCGCTGTCCGGCAGCGCCTCGTAAAGCTGCTGCATCTGCACGGCGTACTGCTCCTTCACTTGCTGGGCGATCATCTGACTCATGTAGTTATCCAGGGTCTCATCGTCCATCTGGCCGAGCATGGAAGCGTACTCGGGATAATAATCCGTTACCAGCTTCTCGATATCCTCACGGGTGGTGCCCTCCATCTGCTCGTCGATCAGCTCCTGCACATAGGAGTCCTCCGGCTCGCTCATAAACTTGACGTAAAGATCCGCGATGGTCGCATCGTCCGCCGCCGCGACGTAGTCCTTTGCGGCGTTGATCTTGTGCATCTTGCTTGTAGCCTCGTCCTCCTTATCCAGGAAGGGCAGACCGTTAAAGACCTCGTGATCCGGGTCTTCGAGCTGGCGCTTGACCAGGTCTTTTGTCTCCGCCGTCGCCATGATCTCTTCTACGAGCGCGTGTGTGTAGCCCACCGCGCCGGAGAGCATGCCGGAGAGCGCGTCGGAGTTCTGCCGCACGATGCCGACGATCCGGATCTCAAGCCCGTTGTTGTACAGCGTACGCAGGCCGAGCTCCTCGGCGGTCAGATCGATGTACTCCCCCGTCTGGTCGTCGAGCTGATACTTATCCGCCGGAAAGATGTAGCGGAAGGACATGTCGCAAATATCCTCGTAGCTCCAGTGCTCCTCCGCGATCTCCATGCTCTCCTGCGCCATGAGCAGCTCCATGTTGCTGGAGATCTCCTCGTTGGCCCTGAGGCCGAGCGCGTAGAGCACCAGGTCGGAGATCTCATTGTTCTCGTCCACTACCAGCACGACCTCGTTGTAAGCTTCCGGCCAGTGTCCGTAGAGCATGTCATACTGCTTTTCGAGCAAGGGGTTAATGAGCTCCCCATGCTCGCCTGGCAGCATTTCGATCCACACATCCATGTTGCTGAACATCTGCCCGTAGGTGGAAAAGTACCCGGAATAGTCGCCGCCGAAGGCGGAGGCCATGGCGCTCTGCATGACCTCGGTGGCGTCGGTTCGTGCGATATGACCGTTCTCGTCCTCGGCGTAAGGCATGATGTCCACGTTGTAGGAATACTGCACCGAGCTGATATACTGGCCGATCTCGCTGTTCTCGTCCTCGATATATTCTTTGAAAGCCTTGAGGTTGTTGGTTTCCATGTCCGCTGCGACAAGGGAGTTTACCATATCGTACATGACCGAACTGGAATAGACCGCGTCCTTCTCGTGGCGGGAACCGTTATTGTCCGCCCGGACGCCCATGAGTGAGGTCATGAGGCTCGTCATGTCCACACTCTCGGCCTGGATCGTGATGGGGTAGCTGGAGAGCGTATCCTCCTGCACCTTGTCGATGTAGTTCTGGATGCCGTTGGAGAGCGACATGATGAGCGCGATGCCAATGATGCCGATGCTCCCGGCAAAAGCGGTGAGCAGGGTGCGCGCCTTCTTGGTCATCAGGTTATTGGTAGAGAGGGCAAGGGCTGTAAAGAAGCTCATGGAGGGCTTCTTTACGCGCTTTGCGGACTGCGTGTCATCGGGCGCGTCAAAGGGGTCGCTGTCGCCAACGATGAGGCCGTCCTTGAGGCGGATGATGCGGCTTGCGTAGCCCTCGGC
>CACZXQ010000070.1:8636-9902 GCA_902785115.1 Oscillospiraceae bacterium
AAGCTCCGGATTGTGCGTGACCATGATGATGAGCTTATCCCTGGAGATCTCCCGCAGAATGTCCATGATCTGCACCGAGGTGTCCGAGTCCAGCGCGCCGGTCGGCTCATCGGCCAGCAGAATGTCGGGGTTATTCACCAGGGCACGGGCAATGGCCACGCGCTGCATCTGGCCGCCTGACATCTGGTTCGGCTTCTTGTTGATCTGATCGCCAAGCCCCACCTTCTCCAGCGCCTTGACAGCCCGCGCGCGCCTCTCGGATGGAGCGACGCCCGAGAGCGTCAGCGCAAGCTCGACGTTTGAAAGCACGGTCTGATGCGGGATCAGGTTGTAGGACTGGAACACGAAGCCGATGGAGTGGTTGCGGTAAGCGTCCCAATCGCCGTCCGTAAAGTTTTTGGTGGATTTTCCGTTGATGACCAAATCGCCGGAGCTGTATTGGTCGAGACCGCCGATGATGTTCAGCAGCGTGGTCTTGCCGCAGCCGGAGTGCCCCAGGATCGCCACAAACTCGTTTACCCGAAACGACAGGTCGATCCCCTTGAGGGCGTGAACGGTAGAATCCCCCACGGTATAGTCTTTTCTGATTTCCTTAAGCTTCAGCATAATTGATCCTTCCATGGATATTCGGTTGACATTGCGCGCGATGTGCGGTAAAATAACAAAGCTTTGAATACTTGCCCACGTAGCTCAGCAGGATAGAGCACGAGCCTCCTAAGCCCGGGGTCGCACGTTCGAATCGTGTCGTGGGTGCCATGCCAAAAGCTGCCCTGAGAAGGGCAGCTTTTGGCATACCCCGATCTTCTGCCCGCATTGCTGCAGCTTTTTGATTGTACCACAGTCGAATACGATTATCTATGAGCAGAATGTAAATTTACTTGTGCTCAGCTGATTTGACATCCAGCCGCCGCAACACCCGCTTCGGTACTCGCAGGTTGTGAACTCCGGGTTGTGCTCCATGAAATCACTGACATGGAAGCCCGTTATATCCATATAAGCGGATTTCTGATCCAGGATTTCTTCCAACGGGATCGCAAGCATATTCGGAAAACGGTCTTCAATGGGGTCACCTACCATGGATCTGAAAATTTGATCGAATGTGTTTCAGGAAAAAATTTCTTGTGCAACGTCGGCTGCATCTTTACCGGCGTTTTCCAATTCTCTAAAGAGAAAGCGACGAGCATTGCGATCGGGATGGTGAGAAAAATACCCGCCAAAAAACGGCTTAGAAAAGGCAAACGATAAGAAGATGTGTTTTACACATCC
>CACZXQ010000071.1 GCA_902785115.1 Oscillospiraceae bacterium
CCGAATATCCCCGTCTTCCACCTCTGCTTCCCCGTCCGCTATCTGGATGAGGAGACCGTGCAGATGGGCGCTGAGGATATCAAGGCCTGCATCAAGTGGATCGAGGAGAAAACCGGCGCCAAGTGGTCCTGGGACGCTTACTTCACCTGCATGAAGCGCTTCAATCAGGAGACCGACCTGGAGCTCAATAAGTGGGAGATCAACAAGTCCTCCCGCCCGCAGCTGATCGGCCCGAGTTATGAGCTGTTCCGCAAGTGGAACTACGAGATGGACGGCGGCATCGACCCGCGCGTTCTCCCCTCCATGCAGAAGGTCGACAAGATGCTTATGAAGGCCTACGAGAATGGCGAGACCGCATGGCCCGAGCGCAAGATGAAGCACCGCGCCATCGTCTGGTCCTGCCCCGCCCACTACTACGCCAACTTCTCCAACTGGCTTGCCAACTGCTGGGGCATCGACGTGCTGGTCGAGATGGAGTCTCTGAACTTCACCAAGCACCTCGAGACCGAGGACAAGGAAGAGGCTCTCAGAGACCTGGCCCGCCTGTACGAGCGCATGGTCATGCGCCGTCACACCAACGGCGGCTACCAGAACGTCGTCGACGAGTGCTGGCGCCAGGTCGAGGCCTGGAACGCGCCGCTGGTCATCATGTACCAGAACGTGGCCTGCAAGAACATGGCCACCGTGCAGGGTCTGCTTGACGAGCAGGGTCGTCAGCGCGGCTACGACCTCATCTGGGTCGAGCACGATCTGATGGACCCGCGCACCGTCTCCCGCCGCACCATGCGCGACAAGGTCAACGAGTACATGCGCACGGTCAAACACGCCGAGCCGGTCGACCCGTCCCTGGTCGAGTTCGAGGACGAGGTCTGCATGTGACGTCAGAAGAAGCCTGCTCCATTCCGCTTGCGCGGTTTCCGTAAGAGCCGCGAAAGCTCCATATCCGCAGGCTCCTTCTTCCTCTCCAAATCAAAGTGGTGTTCAACAAAGTTGCCGCTTCGCGGCTGATTCAAATCTATTATTAAGGAGAGACTTTCCGATATGAAATATTTTGGCGGTTGTGACGTTGGTTCTACTTACACCAAGGCGGTCATTCTGGACGAGAACGGCAAGATGGTAGCCGATACCACCATTCGCTCGAAGATCAACTCCGAGCAGTCTGCCATCGCGGCGATGGAAGAGGTCTGCAAGCAGGCAGGGCTGAAGGACTCAAAGGAGCTGGAGTACCTGATCGGCACCGGCTACGGCCGCAACAAGGTTCCCTTCGCTGACGAGAACATCTCCGAGATCTCCTGCCACGCCATGGGCGTGCACGTCACGAATCCCGACGTAAAGGCTATCATCGACATCGGCGGCCAGGACGTCAAGGGCATCTCCATCGACACCGACGGCACCGTGAAGAACTTCGCCATGAACGACAAGTGCGCTGCCGGTACCGGCCGTTTCTTCGAGGCGATGGCGCGCTCCTTCGAGCTGAGCCTGCCCGAATTTTCCAAGCTCTCTCTGACGGCGAAGAACGTCATCCCCATCACCGCGCAGTGCACGGTGTTTGCCGAGTCCGAGGTCATCACCCTGGTTGGTGAGGGCAAGCCCACCGACGAGATCGCAGCCGGCATCGAGATGGCGGTTGCCAAGCGCTGCTTCGTCATGGCGAAGAAGGCCGGCGCGACCGACAGCATCACGCTGACCGGCGGCTGCGCCAAGAACGACGGTCTGAAAGAGGCCATTGAGCACGTTCTGAAGCTGAAGGTCGTCAACCTCAAGACCGACCCCCAGCTCATGGGCGCTCTGGGCGCTGCCGAGTACGCGCGCCAGAAGGGGCTTGCGAAGAAGTGAAAAGATAATTCTTCACTTTTCACTTATCCGAGAGAGTCATTAATCGAAAGGAGTTCTCAATATATGGCTAAACTGGCAAAAGCTCTCCTGAGCCTTCTGAAGATCCTTGGGATCGTTGTTGCCGTTCTGTTTGTGGTGTACTTCTGGAACCTGGATCAGAAGGTGCTGGGCTGGGCGTACCAGCAGGTCAACACCATGTTCGACCGCAAGAAGGTAAATCAGGTATTCTAAAATAGCAATGGAACTGTATAATTCTCTCATTCAAGATACCAAGACCCTGCTGGAAAAGGGCGCGCCCAAGGTCTGGGACTATGCGGAACGGGATTGCTGGAACGACATCGGCTCGAGCGAGCTGGTGCTGCAGAAGGACGCGGCCTATGAGCTGGGCGCGGCCGGGAAGGGTTCGGCAAACTATGTGCTCTTCTCCTCCAGCGCGGAGCTGGTGAACCGCGATCAGGTGCTGCTCTACGGCGCTGACCTCAAGGACATCAAGGGCGACTGCGATTTTGCCCGCATCGTGTTGCTGCGCGTCGGCGTGCTGGACGATGATGACGACCAGGTCTACCGCATCCTCAAGGATATTGAGTTTGCCAAGTACCATGTCTACCCCGAGGGCTACATGGTGCGCATGTCCCCCGAGAGCTATCGGGAGCAGGTGCGCGTCAGCAAGAAGGCAATCAAGAAGGGCATCAGCTTCAAGTCCATCGGCGCAAGCTACATCAAGGCCTACAAGAAGGATCCGAACGTCCTCAACGCCACGGTCATTTTCGTGACGGCTTCCTCTTTCGATTTTGCCGCCATGAAGGACTACGCCAAGAAGGCAAACGACATCACCGGCACCCTGGCGCACATCCTCGAGGGTCTGCCCACCGACTGTTCGGTGTGCTCGCTCAAGGGCATCTGCGACGAGGTGGAGGGCATGAAGGAGCTGCACTTCGGCGTCGGTGACAAGGGAACCGACAAAGGGCACAAGCATTGAATCAAAAAACCTCCGGGAAGAAGGCTTCCCGGAGGTTTTTTAGTGGTCAGTGGTCAGTGGTTAGTGGTCAGCGGGGGAAATTATTATAATCGTCGCGGAGCGACACCTTCATCATTCATTTTTCAGCCGTTCCCAAATTATACTTCTACATCCCCCCACCCCCGCATATGCTTTCCCCGGGGGTGAGCCTATGCCGCATGAAGAGACGCAGCGCGCGCCGGCGCGCTGGCACAGCCTGAGCCTGGAGGGCAGGGAGAAACTGAGCATCACCGGAGTGGACGACGTGTCCGGTTTCGACGAGGGGCTGGTGGTGCTGCGCACCGGGCAGGGAGAGCTGACGATCCGGGGCCGGGAGCTGCACATCGAGCGCATCGACCTGGACAGCGGAATGCTGGAGCTGCACGGCCATGTGCAGGAGCTGAGCTATGACGAACCGACGGAGGGACGCACACTGTGGAACAGGCTCTTCGGCTGATGCTGGCGCTGGCGCTCGGCGCGGGGCTGGGGCTTTTGTACGATCTGATTCGCCCGCTGCGGCGAAGGGCGGGAAAGGCGGCGCCGCTGCTGGATGTGCTGTTTGCGGTTTTAAGCGCGGCGGCGGCCTTCTTCTTCGCCTGCGCCGCGCCGGACGCGCGCCTGGGGATCTGGGAGCTTGCGGCGGCGCTTCTGGGCTTTTTGGGCTGGGAGAGCTGCGCGGAAAGGCTCCGGCGGCGCCTTCTATGGCTGAAATCATGGGATCATACAAAAAAAGATCGCTCACAAGCAAAATTTCTGCAAAATAACACTTCCAAAAATTGATAAAATGTTTTATATTAACATTTGACGGAGTAAGCTATGACACATGTCAGATTGTTTCTGCGCGCAGCAGTGCTGGCGCTGCTGCTGTATTCGCTGCTGTCGCTCTCACGGGAGTACCGGTTGCTTTGCCGGACGGAGGCGATGGCGGAGGCACTTGCGTCGGCGCATGAGGCGCTCACGCAGGAGCAGCTTGCGCTGACGGAGTACCTGGAGCAGCCGCCGGATGAGGCGAGCCTGCGCCGGCTTGCGTGGGAACGGCTGGGGATGCTTGCGCCCGGGGAGAAAGTTTTTATATTCTTAGACAGCGCAGAGGAAGCAGACAGAGAGGATACGGTATGGGACTGGAAATCGGAAGCATTGTGGAAGGACGGGTGACGGGGATCGCCAAGTTCGGCGCATTTGTATCCCTGCCCGACGGAAAAAGCGGTTTGGTGCATATTTCTGAGGTGGCCAACACCTTTGTCAGCGACGTGCACGACCATGTTCAGGTAGGTCAGACAGTAAAGGTGCGGGTGCTGAACGTCAGCGATGACGGTAAGATCAACCTCTCTATCAAGCGGGCGGAGGAGAATCCCGCGCCGCAGCCGCGGCAGGAGCAGCGCCGCCCGGTGCAGCGCAGCGCGCCTGCGGTACAGCATATCGTACCGGCGGAGCGCATGGCGGCGCAGTCCAGCGGCAACCAGGATTTTGAGGATCGCCTCAAGAAATTCATGCAGGATTCGGACAGCCGCATTGCGGACAATCGGCTCTATGCCGAGCACCGCTCCCGCAGCCGGAGAAGATAACAGATATAGTTTTCAGTTTTTAGATGGGGATCGGACGAAGAGCTAAAGCCCTCTTATTGGATAATAGTATGAAAACGCAAGGCTAAAAAACGCCGCCCGTGAAGTTTGCCTTCACGGGCGGCGGGTTTTTACTGCGCTGCGTATTCGCAGCTGCTGATAAGACTGCCGTAGTTGTTGTATTCGAGGTAGGACATATGCCCGGCGTTGTTGACGACGACCATGTAGAAGATGCCTTCCCTTTCCCGGTTGAAGAAGCGTTCATCTTCCGGCCCGTTCTTGAGGTCGATGCTGTATTCTCCGCTCTCGTCGGTCAGGCGCAGCGTGGCGGCGCCGTCCCGCAGCAGAACGCGGCTGTGAAAGCCCATGCACGTGCCGTCCCGGCCCACGGTCAGCGGGATCACGGTCGCATCGCCCAGGTACAGCTCCCAGCTCCCGCAGAAGGGGAGATAGTACAGCAGATCAGCGATCCACTGTTCCCGGTTTTCAAATTCGCCCTCGTAGGCGAGCAGCCATTCGTAAGCCCCGGCAAGATCACCGTTTTCGCACAGCGTGAAGAACTCCCGCGTGTAATCGGTGACCTCGTCGATGACGACCTGCAGCTCGTCCGCGTCCTTGTAGCCCGCGATGCTGCCGAGCAGCCCCTTGACGGCTTCGTCCAGCGGCAGAAGCCCGCTGCCCGGCGCGTCCTCCAGCTCAAGGTTTACCGCGTCCTCGCCGCAGCTTGCCAGCAGATCCGGAACGCACTGGGTTCCCAGCTTCAGCGCGGTTTCCTTGGGCAGCGAGAAACGGCTCTGTACGCTGCTGTCCATGCTCAGGGAAGCGAAAATCCCGCTGATGTTGTAGGTCTGGATGAACTTCACCAGTGCTGTGGCCTTGCGGTAGGCGGGCTCCTTGGCCTCTTCCTCCGCGCCGAGCGCCAGATAGGCCTCCCGCGCCTCGCTGAGCTTGCCGGACTCCAGCAGCGCCTCCGCGCGGTCAAGCGCGGCCTGATACAGCGCCGCTCTGCTTGCCGCGAGCCTCTCGGCGCAGCTTTGCGCCAGCGCTTTGCTGTCGCGGTAATCGCCCAGCGCTTCAAATTCCCGCTGTGCGGCATCATAGAGCAGGATCGCCGCCGTCGTCGCCTCGTCAAGATCGGCACGGGTGCGGCCGATCATCTGCAGGGCGGAGGCGTCGTCCTGCCCGGCGCGGCGCATCAGCTCCGAGGCGCGCAGATAATCGATCCCAACGCCTGCCATCTCCCGGCTGTCGCGGTAATCACCCAGCGTGGCGAAGGCTGCCCGCGCCGAGTCAAATTCGCCTTCCCCCGCGAGCCGCTGCGCCCCGTCGTACAGGTTCTTGCGCTCCAGCTCCTTCGGCACGGCGATCAGCAGCCCGATGACGAAAATCAGGATCGGCAGCACGATCCCCGCCGTCAGCAGCAGCTTTTTCAGCACCGAACGGTTTTCTGTTTTTGCCATCTGCTCGCGCTCCGGCTCCCTGCGCATGCGCAGGGCGGTCTCCGTGCGCAGGGCGTCGAGGTTCAAGCCTTCCATCGCGCTGCGGACGCGGTGGCAGCGGCGGCAGGCGCTCTCGTCGTCGAGATTCACCGTGCCGCAGGTGCACAGCCACAGATCCTCCACCGCCGTGACCGCGCAGCGGCAGTCCCGCCCGTAGCGGATGCGAAACTGCTCGGCAAGGTTATCGTCGCCGTAGCGCTCCTCCAGCGTCTGCTGCGCGGGCACGCTGTGCCAGGGCTCGTCGCAGAGCCAGGGCGCGCCCTCGTCAAAATCCACCCGCGTGACGCGCGCGGTGAAGGACGCGCAGGCGTCCAGCGGCAGGACGATGTCCTCCTTTTCGCCGATGTACTTGTCCCGTCTCGCGCCTGTGCGGTATCGGTAAGGCAGCTCCAGCCCGGTCTGTTCACCGTTTTCATCCAGGCAGCGGATCGCAACGGTCACGCTCCTGACCTTGACGCGGCGAAGCACCTGCAGCGTCAGCCGGCAGCAGAGCAGATCGCCCGCGCGCAGCAGTTCGCCGCCGGTGATCCACACCGGCGCGCCGCTGATGTAAAGCCGCGTCGGGAGCTCGTATAGGGTGCTTGCGTTGGACGCAACTGTCATTCGGAGACACCTCCCATCCATCGATGTGGCGTTATGTAACCCTACTATAGCATCTGTTGTCAGAAAATGCAAGAAAAGGTTTTCCTTGAACCTTCAGTGCTTCGGTGGTACAATAACAAGGTATATGTATATTAACGGAGGAAACGGCTATGCTGGGAATCGGAAGCGACCACGGCGGCTACGCGCTCAAGCAGGCGATCATGAAGCACCTGGAGGCGCGGGGCATCGCGTATCAAGACTACGGCACCTACAGCGAGGCAAGCTGCGACTACCCCGATTACGGGCGGGCGGTAGCGCTGGCGGTGGCGAACGGTGCGTGCGACCGGGGGATCCTGATCTGCGGCACCGGCATCGGCATTTCCATCACCGCCAACAAGGTGCCCGGCGTCCGCGCCGCTCTGTGCGGGGACTGCTTCTCCGCCGAGGCCACGCGTTCCCACAACGACGCCAACATCCTCGCTCTCGGGGCGAGAGTGGTCGGAGAGGGGCTGGCGCTCAAGATCGTAGACACCTTTTTGGACACGCCGTTTTCCAATGACGAGCGCCACATCCGGCGCATACAGAAAATCGAGGGATAAAGCTTGGCAAGAAATCTGGAATTTTACAAGGGCAGCCGGAAGAAACGCAACTATGCCCTGATCCCCTTTGTGATCGTGCTGGCGCTGCTGGTGCTCGCGGTGGTGCTGTTCTACACGGTGCAGAAATACGCCGTCATCAGCAAGGACGGCGTGGAGGTGGTGCTGCCCGGCATGGCGCAGGATACCGCCACCCATATCGACAGCCAGGGGCACGAGGTAAAAAGCTTCGCGGCGGTGGAGACGGAGCTGGTGTTTGACACGCCGGATTATTCCCATGTGGAAGCGGTGGCCGGGAAGAACACGAGCCCGGTGCGCGCCATCTACATCCCCTCCGAGGAGCTGAGCTATGAAAACCTGATGGAGAAGGCGGAACGCCTGTCCAGCGGCAACGCCCTGCTTCTCGAGATGAAGCCCCGCAGCGGCGTGCTCAACTGGGCCTCCCAGGCGGAGGCCGCGCTGAGCTATGGGCTGTATTACCAGACCACCGCGACGGAAAACATCGCCGACTGGGTGACGCAGCTCAAGAGCATGGAGGAGAAGGACATCTGGCTCGTGGCGCAGGTGAGCTGCTGCGTGGACGCGATGCTGGCCTCCCGCGCCGCCACCTTTGCCCTGCGCACGGACTACGGCGCCGATTATATTGACGAGACCGGCACCTGGATCGACCCTTACAACCCCGAGCTGCGCCGCTACATCGTGGAGCTGTGCGAGGAGCTGTACGACATGGGCTTTGACGAGGTGGTGCTGGCGGACGTGATGCACCCCGTGCCGGAGACCAAAAAAGGGCAGGCGCCGATGAAGTTCACCTACTCCGCCGAGATGTCCACCGAGCCCACGCCGGTCAACGCGGTCTGCGGCTTTGCGCTGTATGTGGCAAACGAGCTGCGCGATCGGCCGGACGGCACGCTTCTGTCCATCTATGTCAACAGCGCCCGCTCCCTGGTGGGTGAGGATACCGGCAACGGCCAGAACGCGACGCTGTTTTTCAAGGTCTATGATCGGGTGTATTACAACACCGACATGTACACCTTCACCTACAATCTGGAGGATATCGTGTACGCCGGCGGCGTCACCATCGGTGAGCCTGCTGCGCGCTTTGTCCCGGTGGTCATCAACTACCTGCCCAAGCACGATTCCTGGATCTATATCGAAAATCTGGACGCCATGAATAAGTGATCAGTGGCCAGTGGTCAGTAGTATGAATTTTAAAAAAGTGAGGGAATTCGCATAAAGATGGCGAAAACCCTCACTTTTTCTATACTGGCCACTGATCACTGCCCACTGTCCACGATTATCCCCAGAGAGCCGTGAGCATGGGGATGATCTGCTTCTTGCGGGACATGACGCCCGGAAGGAAAACCTGGTGGTCGTGCGGATCGACGCCGAAGGCCTGGCGGATGGTCTCGTCGCTGCCGACATACAGCAGGTAAGAGCCTTCCTTCAGCACGTCGGTGATCATCAGGATCACCAGATGGTAGCCCCTGCGAGCCTTCTCGGCCTCCATAACGGAGAGGAACTCCTCCCGCCGCTGCAGCACATGCTCCGCGTCCGCGCAGGTGATCTGGCTGACGCCGATGTTCTGCCCGGAGATGTGGAACTGCTTGTAGTCGGTCTTGAAAAGCTCCTCGGCGCTCTTGCCGTCGGACACGCCGGAGGAGAACAGCTCCTTGCCCAGCTCTTCGAGAGAAATTTTCGCAAAACGGGCAAGCCGCTCGGCCATGGCGATGTCCCGCTTGGTACAGGTGGGGGACTTGAACATGACCGTATCGGAGAGGATGGCGCCCGCCATCAGCCCCGCGATTTTGGGCGGCGGTACGATGCCGTTTTCCTGATACATGGCGGTAATAATGGTGTTGGTGCTGCCCACGGGTTCGTTGCGCACGCGGATGGGCTGCCCGGTCTGAATATCGGCCAGGCGATGGTGGTCGATGATCTCCAGGATCTCCACCTGCTCCAACCCGGGAACGGACTGCGCGGCCTCGTTGTGATCGACCAGCACCACCTGCTTGCGCTGGGGCTTTAACAGGTGGAAGCGGGAGATGGTGCCCACGACCTGCTCGTTCTCGTCAAGCACCGGGTAACTGCGGAAGCGGCTCTTGAGCATGATCTCCTGCGCGTCGTCCAAATAATCGCTCAAGTGGAAGGCGAGGATCTCCCCGTGCTTGCCGATCCGCGCCACGGGCAGCGCCTGGTAGATCAGGCGCGAGACGCGGCGCGCCGTGAGCGGTGTGGAAATGATGACGGTGTCCTCGCAGCATGCCCATTCGGGCTTGACCTCCGCGCGGCAGAGGATCACACAGTTGACATGGCTTTGAATGGCCTGCTCCACGATCTCGGGCTGATCGCCGCAGATGAGGATGCTGTCGGAATTGGTGAGCGCCTGATCCTGGTAGTAGAGCGGCAGCGCGATGTATACCTCGCCCGAGACGCTGTCGCGCTCCACGCGGTATTCGTTCACCAGCGAGCCCTCCAGCACGCTCAAAAGGTTGAATACCGGCACATCGTCCACGCGGTTCTGGTTGAGCGTGCGCATGTCGAAGGTGGCGATGTCGCCGGCGGAGAGCATGCCGTAGAGGTGCCCGTTCTCATCCACGATGGGCACGACGTTGATGGTGCCGCTGCTCATGGTTTTCCAGGCCAGATGGATGGTCACGGAGCTGTTGAGCGCAGGGGTGGGGTCGTAGTTCAAGTCGCGGATCTGCGTGCGCATGTTTTTCACGAGCGGGGGCGCTTCCATCTGAAAATGATCCAGCAGGCGCTGGGTCTCATCGTTGATGGCGCCGATGCGCACGGCCTTATACTCCCGGTCGCCCAGGGCGTTGCGCAGCTGGGCGTAGGCCATGGAGGCGACGATGGAATCGGTATCCGGGTTCCGGTGTCCGGTAACGTAAATATCGTTCATAGTCCTCTCCTGTATTCCGTATTTTTGACTATATTTATTATATAGCCTTTCTTATCAGTTTGCAAGCGACGGGGAATGTGGTAAGATAATAAAAAATGCGTATCGGATTTATGCAGCACAGCCTCCGGCTCTCTGCGCAGAGCCGATGGCAATAATGATTATATGATGGCGAAAAGCGAAAAAGCTTTTCGCCGCGCAGCTTTGCTGCGCAGCAAAACAGCCTTGCTGTTTTGCCATATACTCATTGCAA
>CACZXQ010000072.1:0-4165 GCA_902785115.1 Oscillospiraceae bacterium
CTATATATCACGATTCACTGCGCGGGCGGTTGATAACCGCCCCTACGGAATAAACCCTCCTGTTTTGCCTGTAGGGGCTGACGCCACCGACAGCCCGCGAAAACTACGATCAGCACCCGGCGAGCCGCGGTTTCCTGCGTGGTACGATCCATGTCAGAAGTACCATTGAGCGGCAGCGGTATGCGGCGCACCCGGCAACGCGATTTTGCGATAGCGGCGACCCCGGTTTCGCCCTTAGATTCCCCGCTCCCGCGAGGGGTCAAGGGGATACCTTTGCCCGCCTTGCCGCATTTGCCATTCCCGGGTCTGCTTCGCGACGACCCGCCAATGGCGCGGCTGCGGAGAAAGCGCGCCTGCTTCTTCTGCCACCGGCAGCGCAGGCTCGCTTTCCCCTGCGCATTTCTTTCCCCCATTTCTTTGGGCGTCCAAAGAAATGGGGCCGCCGGAGGCATCCGAACGAATGGAGACAAACATATTCATTATTCATTATTCATTTTTCATTTTTCGTTCTCGATCAGCTCCATCAGCTTATCGCAGAGCTGGTCATAATCGTAGGTTCCCAGCACCTCGCCCTTCTTGAAGAGCAGGCCCTTGTCCTTGCCGCCGGCGATGCCGTAGTCGGCCTCCCGCGCTTCGCCGGGGCCGTTGACCACGCAGCCCATGACCGCGACGGTGATGTCCCGGTCGAGGTTTCGCACCAGACCCTCGACCTTGTTGGCAAGGCCGATCAGGTCGATCTCCGTTCTGCCGCAGGTGGGGCAGGAAACGAACTTCACGCCGCCCCTGCGAAGTCCCGCGGCCTTCAAGATCGCAATGCCCGCCGAGACCTCCTTCACGGGGTCTGCTGTGAGGGAGACGCGGATCGTGCTGCCGATGCCCTCATTGAGAAGCGTGCCGATGCCGACGGCGGACTGGATGGTGCCGTTCCACTCGGTGCCCGTCTCGGTGACGCCGAGGTGCAGCGGATACGGGAAGACCTCCGCCGCCATGCGGTAGGCCGCCACGGTGAGCGGCACGGTGGAGGACTTGAGCGAGAGGCAGATGTCCTCAAAGCCGAACTTCGTGAGCAGCTCCACATGCCCCTTCGCGCTCTCGACCATGGCCTCCGGGCAGGGGTGGCCGTATTTTTCGAGCAGCCGCTTTTCCAGCGACCCGGCGTTGACCCCGATGCGGATGGGGATGTGCCGCGCCTTGCAGGCGTCCGCCACGGCCTTGACGTTTTCCTCCGCGCCGATGTTGCCGGGGTTGATGCGGATCTTGTCGATGCCGCGCTCGGCGCAGAGCAGCGCGAGCTTGTAGTCAAAGTGAATGTCCGCCACAAGCGGCACGTCCACCCGCTCCTTGATCTTGTCGATGGCAAGCGCGGCGCGGGTATCGGGCACGGCAAGGCGCACGATCTCACAGCCCGCGGCACGCAGCGCCTTGATCTGCGCGACGGTCGCTTCCACGTCCCAGGTCTTGGTGTTGCACATCGACTGCACCGTGACCGGGGCAGCCCCGCCAATGGTCAGATTTCCCACCTTGATCTCTCTGGTCAGCTCTCGTGTATACATGGCATTTACGCTCCTATGTTTTATTCTGAGCGAATAGTATAACACATACTCCCGCGCTTCGACAAGCACTGTTGTCCGTTTTCTCGTCACACACGCCCCACCCGGCACATAGAATGTTGCGAGGGAAACCTCGTATCAATACCCGGGAGGAACCCATCTTGAACAGAAACGACAGTCGTTACGGCAGCCTTCCCAGCTATGCGCCGCTGGTCGCGGCCTATGTGCCCATGCAGGAGACCGCCAACGACACCTATGAAACCTCGGCCGCGCTCGCGCGCGGGACGCTGTTTCCGGGGCTGGATCTGCCCTTTAAAAACATCGTCAACGACGCCCTGCCCGATACCCCGATGCACGAGATGATGGCCATCGACTTCGTTGCCGACGAGCTGGAGCTGTACCTCGACACGCACGGCGACGATGAGGAGGCCTTCGCCATGTACCAGACCTTCCTGGCGCTGCGGCAGGAGGCACGCGAGCGCTACGCCCGCACTTGCGGCCCCATCACGCAGCAGGATATGCTGGGCAGTGACCGCTACACCTGGACAGATAATCCCTGGCCCTGGGAATATCGCGGCAGAAGGGAGGGCTGACGGATGTTTGTATATGAAAAGAAGCTGCAGTACCCGGTCAGGATCCAGAACCCCAACCCCGCCCTGGCAAAGATCATCATCAGCCAGTACGGTGGCCCGGACGGCGAGCTCGGCGCATCCATGCGCTATCTGAGCCAGCGCTACTCCATGCCCTACCCCGAACTCAAGGCGCTGCTGACCGACATCGGCACCGAGGAGCTGGGGCATCTCGAAATGGTGGCGGCGGTGGTGCACCAGCTCACGCGCCGCATGAGCGATGAAGAGATCCTGCGCTCCGGCATCGACACCTATTTTGTGGATCACACGGCGGGCGTGTACCCCACCGCGGCCTCGGGCTTTCCGTGGTCGGCCTCGAGCATGCAGGTCAAGGGCGACGTGCTGGCCGATCTCAACGAAGACCTCGCCGCCGAGCAGAAGGCCCGCGTCACCTACGACAACATCCTGCGCCTGTCTGACGATCCCGATGTGAACAACGTCATGCGCTACCTGCGCGAGCGCGAGATCGTACACTACCAGCGCTTCGGCGAAGCCTTGCGCCTCGCGATGGACAAAATGGATCAGAAAAACCTCTACGCCGTGAACCCCTCCTTCGACCGATAAGAGTTGGGGCTGTGAAAAACTTCGTTTTTCACAGCCCCAGTTTTGCGTTTTGAGGAGAAAGCGGATTACACTGCGACAGATAAGATTTCTCAAAACGCACGACCCAAAACGCTCAACAGCGACAGCAGAACCTGCAGTGCGAGATTCACCGCGCCAAACTCCGCGAGGTAACGCCCGGTATGGGCGTGCTCGGAGTGGGCGTAGAGCTTCATGCTGATGAGGCTGGCAAGGCTTGCGATCGGCGTGCCGAGGCCGCCGATGTTCACGCCCAGCAGCAGGTTTTTCGCGTCCGCCGTAAAGCCCGAGAGCAGCAGCGCCGCCGGGACATTGCTGATGACCTGGCTGAAAAGAAGCGAGGTGAGATACACCCTCCCCTCCAGCAGCCGCCGCAGAAGCCGATCCACCGCCTCCATGCGGGCGAGATTGCCGGAAAAGATGAAGAAAGCCACAAAAGTCAAAAGCAGCATAAAATCCGCTTTGAGCAGGATGCTCCGGTCAAGGATCAGCAGGACGGGCACGACGAGCAGCAGCATCATCTCCCAGCGCAGGAGCCGCATCACCGTTAGCAGACAGACGCCGAAGAGCGCAAAATAGAGCCAGAGGGATTTTTTCTCCATGCCCGGCTCCTCCCCGAGAAAGACCGAGAGCGGTGCCGGGGAGAGAACGAAGCACAGAAGCGACACCAGCGCCAGTGAAACGAGCCACACCGGGAGCGTCGCATGCAGAAAATCCGCCATGCTTAAATCATAATAGGAATAGAGGTACAGGTTCTGCGGGTTTCCCACCGGGGTGAGCATACTGCCAAGGTTTGCCGCCACGGTCTGCAGCACCACGATATGGACAAGCTCCCGCCGGCGATCCGCCATGCCCAGCACCACCACCGCGAAGGGCACGAAGGTCAGCAGCGCCACATCGTTCGTGATGAACATGGCCGAGAAAAAGCTCAGCAGCACCAGCAGCAGCCCGATCATGCGCACGCTCTTCACGCGCTCGCAGAGCTTATGCGCGAGGTGGGCAAAGAGCCCCGCCTGCCGCAGCCCCGCCACCACGGTCATCAGGCAGTAGAGCAGCGCGAGGGTACGAAAGTCGATATATCCGAGATAGGCCGCGTCCGGTGGAACGAAAAAGCAGCTTAGAAGCGCCGCGAGCGCCGCAATCAGCAGCACCGGCTCCCGCCGGACAAAGGAACGTATGGCAGCCATGTTTGCCTCCCAAAGTCAAATTTCCCAAAGAAGTATACTGCGCCGCCGGGAGATACGCAACCGGGAAATTTGCTTCTTTTCCGGTTGTGTATTTTCAGACAAGATGATATAATAAGCGCAAACGCGCTTATTATATTTGATTTTACGCCGTTTTTCTCGCCGCTTACGCGGCAACCGAAAAACATGGCGAATTATATCATAAGCCCGCTGGGCTTATGAT
>CACZXQ010000072.1:4282-12704 GCA_902785115.1 Oscillospiraceae bacterium
GGCCGCGCATCTCTGGAACATCGGCAAAGTCGTGCGCGCAAACCCGAACGAATAGAGGAGGGGAAACGCTTTGGAAGTTAGAGAGAATCTGATCAAGCTCTGCGAGAAGATCAACGACGGGCACTACAAGATCACGCCCGACTGCGCGGAGTACCGCGTGTTTGAGAAGTGGATCACCGACGAACAGATCAGCGTGATGCTCGCCATGACCAGCATGAAGCCCGCCTTCGTCCCCATCATCGCCAAGAAGGCCGGTCTTTCCGTCAAGCGTACCCGCGAGGTGCTGCATGAGATCACCGACATCGGCCTGGTGGTGCAGGTCGTCGTGCCCAAGGTGGGGCTGGAGATCTACCTGCTGCCTCCCTACACCCCCGGCGTGTTTGAATTTCTGCTCATCAACGAGAAGTTCTGCCTCAAGCACCCCGAGATCGCCTACGCCTTCCATCAGCACGCCACCACCAGCCAGATCGAGCATGCGCCGAACACCCCGATGGGCGCGGGCATCATGCGCGTCATCCCCATTGAGAGCGCCATCCCCGCCGACGCCCAGAAGATCGACAACGAGCGCTGCAGCAAGTACATCGAAGACAACGAGGGGCATCTGAGCATCACGCCCTGCCAGTGCCGCCGTGTGCGCAAGCTCATGGGCGAGGGCAGCGGTGATATGGACGAAGGGCTCTGCATCTTCATGGGGCATGTGGGCGATATGTTCAACCGCAGCGGCAAGGGTCGCCCCTGCTCCGTGGCCGAGGCCAAGGCGCTCATTCAGAAGTGCGACGAGCGCGGCTGCGTCCACCAGATCACAACGCTCCACCAGGGCGAGACCTTCGCCATCTGCAACTGTATGCCCGAAAGCTGCCTTGCGCTGGGCATGACGCAGTATTACAACACCCCCTCCGCCTCCAAGAGCAACTATGTGGCCGAGATCGACCACGAAAAATGCGTGGCCTGCGGCCAGTGCACCGACCGCTGCGCCAACAACGCCATCCAGATGGGGCAGAAGCTCTGCGCCGTCACGCCCATCGAGCATAAGCCCCACGAGCTGCCGGACGACATCGAGTGGACGCCGGAGCACTGGAACCCCGAGCACCGCACCAACCGTGAGTACATCGCCCCCGAGGGCACCTCTCCCTGCAAGACCGCATGTCCCGCGCACATCGCCGTGCAGGGCTACTTAAAGCTCGCCGCGCAGGGTCGCTATCTCGAAGCCCTGGAGCTCATCAAGAAGGAAAATCCCCTGCCCGCCGTCTGCGGCCGCATCTGCAACCGCAAGTGCGAGGAGGTCTGCACCCGCGGCAATCTCGACCGCGCCGTCGCCATCGACGAGGTCAAGCGCTTTATCGCGGACAAGGAGCTTGCGCGTGACACCCGCTTCGTCCCCAAGAAGCTCTACGATTTCAGCGACAAGAAGATCGCCGTGATCGGCGCCGGCCCCGCGGGTCTGAGCTGCGCCTACTTCCTGGCAAGCGACAACTACAAGGTCACCGTCTTCGACAAAAACGAGCTGCCCGGCGGTATGCTGCGCTACGGCATCCCCTCCTTCCGCCTCGAGCGCAACGTGCTGGATGCGGAAATCGACGTACTCAAGGAGCTCGGCGTGATCTTCCGCTGCGGCGTGGAGATTGGCAAGGACGTGACGATCCAGCAGCTGCGTGAACAGGGCTTTGACGCGATCTATCTCGCTGTCGGCGCGCAGAAATCCGCCTCCCTCGGCATTCCCGGCGAGGAGCTCCGGGGCGTCTGGGGCGGCATCGACTTCCTGCGCAAGGTCAACGGCGGCGCGCGCCCCTATCTCGGCAAGAAGGCCGTCGTCATCGGCGGCGGCAACGTGGCCATGGACGTGGCGCGCACGGCTGCCCGTCTCGGCGCGGAGGTCGTTGTGGCCTACCGCCGCAAGGAGAGCGATATGCCCGCCGATCCCGCCGAGCTTGCGGAGGCGAAGGAAGAGGGCGTGAAGTTCCTCTTCGAGCACAAGCCCGTGGAGATCGAGGGCAAGAACGGCAAGGTCACCGCACTCGTCTGCGAGGGTGACAAGCGCATCCGCTGCGACGCGGTGCTCGCCGCCATCGGTCAGCGCATCGACCTTTCGGGGCTGGATCTCGGCGAAGCGAAGGTGGACGAGAAGGGCCGCATCGAGGCCGACGCCGTCACCTACCAGACCGCCCAGCCCGACATCTTCGTCGGCGGCGATGTGTACACCGGCCCCAAGTTCGCCATCGATGCGATCGCGCAGGGCAAGCAGGCCGCCATCTCCATCCACCGCTTCGTGCAGCCCGGTCAGAGCCTCACCATCGGGCGCGACCGTCTCACTTACCGCGCCTTCGACATGGAGAACGTGAACTTCGACACCGTCAAGCGCAGCGCCGATCCCGCGCCGCGTCAGCTGCCCGCGAAGGACGAGAGCAAGGCCAGAAGCTTCAAGGACGACCGCAAGACCTTCACCGAGGAGCAGCTCAAGGCAGAGACCGCCCGCTGCCTCGGCTGCGGCTCCTCCTTTGTCGATCCCAACAAGTGCCTCGGCTGCGGCGTGTGCACCACCCGCTGCAAGTTCGACGCCATCCACCTCAGGAAGCGCACCTTTGAGGAGAGCATCGACTACTTCGACCATCCCAAGGTGCTTCCCCAGTTCATCGCCAACCGCGAGCGGAACATCCAGATCCGCAAGCAGAAACAGGCCTGAGCTTTGAATACATCAGGGGCGCGCTGCAAAACGCAGGCCCCCGCGCCCGTAGGGGCCGCCACCCCTGGCGGCCCGTGCAGGCCGAGTTGAAGCAACACAAAAAATTCCCGGCGGAAACGTACAAATTGTACGGATTCGCCGGGAATTAATACTTTTATAGGGTTATACCGCCGGGCTGTCGAGGGCGCCAGCCCCTACGCCACTGACCACCGGCCGCTCCTCACGCCTTGCTCGCGGCCTCGTGGTCGAGGTACACGGTCACGTCGCGGGGGATCTGCAAAAAGGCGGCGGGGACGGAGCTGTCGTTTCTGCCGTAGAGCATCTTGTGCACAGCATCACACTTCTCTTCCCCGAAGGCCAGCACCATGATCTCGTTTGCCCAGACCAGGGTGTAGATGCCCATCGTGTAGCCGTATTCCGGCACCTCGTCCTCCGAGCCGAAAACCGCCGCGTTCTGGCGCTTGGTGGCGTCGGTGAGCTTCTGGCGGTGACTCAGCGAGTCGTAGGGGACGGCGGGCTCGTTATAGCCGATGTGGGCGTTGGCGCCGAGACCCAGCACCGCCACATCCAGCCCGCCCTCGGCCTTGATCTGCGCGTCATAGTCGGCGATGGTCTCGGGGCTTAAAAAGTGGCAGTTTTTCGGATCAATGTCGGTCTTCTGCACAAAGCAGCTCTCCAGCATATGGCGGCAGCTCAGCTCCTCATCCACGCCCTCAAACTCGGTGACGGCGAAGAGCCTGGCATCCTTGAAGCTCAGCTCCCCCTGTGCGCAGAGGCGGGAGAGCTCCTCATACAGTCCACGCGGCGTGCGCCCGGCGGAGAGCGCCAGCACGGCGTCTGGTTTTTTCTCCAGAATCCGCCGGATCTGCTGCGCCGCTTTGACGTTGCATTCCTCATAGCTGCAAATGATCGTTTTCATGGAATAGTCTCCTTTCTCCCGGGTCAAACTACGGATATGTGGATGATACTATTTCGTACGGTAATCATATATGCGGTGCTGATGCTCTTTCTCCGGCTGCTGGGCAAGCGGCAGCTCGGGGAGATGGAGCTGTCGGAGTTCGTAGTGGCGGCGCTGATCGCAAATCTCGCCGCGCACCCGCTGGAGGAGGCGGGTCAGCCCCTGCTGCCGCCGCTTCTCGCGCTCGGCATCCTCTCGGTGCTGGAGCTTGTCACGGCGTGGCTGAGTCTTCGCAGCATCCGGCTGCGCTCGCTGCTCTACGGGCGTCCCAGCCTCATCATCGACCACGGCAGGATCAACCAGCAGGAGATGCGTAAAAACCGCTTCACCGCGGACGAGCTGATGCAGGCCATGCGCAGTCAGGGAATCCTCGACATCAACGAGGTTCTCTACGCCATTCTGGAAACCAACGGCGTGCTGAGCATCATTCCCATCGCGGAGGCACAGCCCGCGACGGCCGGGCAGTTAGGTCTCGCCGGGAAGGAGGCGGGCTACCCCGTGATCCTCATCAGTGAGGGCAGAGTGCTGGACGAAAACCTGCGCCGGCTCGGCTTCGACCGCAACTGGCTTATGAAGGCCCTCAAAAAGCAGGGCGTAAACGACCCGAAGAAGGTCTTTCTCATGACCGCCGACGAGGATGGGAACGTGTTCTTCTGCGGGAAAAGTGACCACTGACCATTGCTCACGGATCACTTCTTATCCATCAGCAGCTTCGACAGCTCCTCCATGAAGGTATTGATATCCTTGAAGCTGCGGTAGACGGAGGCAAAGCGTACATACGCCACCTCGTCGATATCCTTGAGACGCTTCATGACCATCTCGCCCACGTCCACGGTGCTGATCTCGCGCTCGAGATTGCTCTGCAGCTCCTGCTCGATCTCGTCCGCGATCTTCTCCAACGTGTCGAGCGACACGGGGCGCTTTTCACAGGCGCGTACCATGCCGTTGATGAGCTTGACCTTGTCAAAGCTCTGGCGGCTGCCGTCGCGTTTGACAACGACCAGGGGCATACGCTCGATGATCTCATAGGTGGTAAAGCGCTTGCCGCAGGCCAGGCACTCGCGGCGGCGGCGAATGGTCGCCCCCTCTTCGGCGGGGCGGGAGTCAATCACTTTGCTCTCAGTATAACCGCAAAACGGGCATTTCATATCTCTGTCTCTCCTTCTCTTGTAAAAAGTGACCACTAATCACGGGTCACTGGTCACTGACCACTGACCACTATTTTTTATATCCTGTTTCAAAATCCACCACGTTCTTCAACTCCTTCCCGGCAAGGAAGGCTGCGAGGTTTTCCGCCGCGAGCCGCACGTTCTTCTCCAGTACATCCTGCAGGTGGAAATTGCCAGAAATATGGGGCGTAAGGAGCAGATTCTCCAGCTCCCAGAGGGGGCTTTCTTCCGGCAGCGGCTCAATCTCGCACACGTCGATCCCAGCCGCGGCGATCTGCCCGCTTTTGAGCGCGTCACAGAGCACCCTGCTCTCAACCGCGCTGCCGCGGCCGCAATTTACGAACACCGCCGTCTTCTTCATGGCCGCGAAGCGCTCCGCCGTGTAGAGCGCCCTGGTGTCCCCGGTGCCGGGCAAAAAGGAGGCCACCACGTCCGCCTGCGGAAGCACGCTGTCCAGCTCCGCGCTCAGAACCAGCTCGTCCACACCCTCGGGGCAGGGTCCCGGACGGCGCTTGACACCCACGGTGTGCGCGCCCATCGCCTTGCAGAGCCGGGCAAAGTGCAGCCCAATATCCCCGAGTCCCACGATCAGCACAGTACAGTCCGCAAGAGAGCAGACCTGACCGAAATCCGTCCAGCAATGCCGCCGCTGGGCGTCACGGTAGCGGTGGAGGTTCTTTTGCAGCGTGAGCACCATGGCGAAGGCGTGTTCCCCCACGGCCTTGCCGTAGCAGCCGGTGGCGTTGCAGAGCACGGTGTTCTCATGCAGCACGCCGGGCGCGATATAGGGATCGGCTCCGGCGGAATAAAGCTGCAAAAGCCCCAGGCGCTCCGACGCCTGAATGTTCCCCGCCGGAACGCAGCCGAGGATCACATCGGCCTCGGCGATAAGCTCCTTCGTCGCCTCCTGCATGGCGCAGTAGTGAAAGCGGCAATCCTCCCCTGCCGCTTCGAGGATCTTCTTATGCCTTTCTTCCACAGGCAGCGTGACAAGAATCGTTTTCATTTCCGCATCTCCCCAATCTTATGTAAATCTCTCTGCAATATATTGTATTATGGTTTTCGAGGAAATGCAACATCAAGTTTAAAAAAGTGATCAGTGGTCAGTGGCCAGATGCGGCGGATAGTGCAGGTGTCGCTTTGCGAAAAATTACATCATCCCCGCAGGGGACACTTTAGCTATTTACTGTTTATTATTCACTGGCCACTGGCCACTTTTTATATTCCCATCTTGACAGCAGGAGTTAGATGTGTTAAATTCTATGCGGTTAGATAAATTTAACCTTATGGAAGGAGCGGCATATGAGCGTAGTGATCGTCGGCGGCAACGAGTGTATGGAGCGGCGCTACAAGGAGCTGTGCGCGCAGTACCGCTATGAGGCCAATGTGTTCACAAAGCCCCGGGGCGGGCTCAAGGCCAAGCTGTGTCAGCCGGACCTGATGATTCTCTTTACCAACACCATGTCCCACAAGATGCTGGTCGGGGCGTTGTGCGAGGTCAAGGGGCAGAACACCAAGGTGGAATACTGCCGCAGCGCTTCCCTTTCGGCGCTCAAGTCCGTTTTGGAGAAACACGCCGGTTAAGAAAGCGCCAAGCGGGAGATACTTGGGATAAAGGGGGCGTAATATGTCTGAGGAAGTTTTTGTCCAATGCTGCGCGCCGACGCTGGCGGGACTCAAAACCGGGAGTATGTTCTCCTTCCCATATCCTGACCGGGACAGTATGCGTGAGGATTTGCGGCGGCTGAACACGGTGCTTGCCGCGCGCGGGCTGGTGGTGCTGCCGCTGCGCTACCGGGAGGGGAAGGCGTTGCTGTACGTCTTTCGCCCCGGCGTGCTCAAGCGGGATCTGACGCAGCAGGATGCCCGGGCGATCTTGCGGGAGGCGGGCTACGGCAGCGACAGTCTCTCGGCGAGTCTGCACCGGCTGATCGAACGGCTGGGGCAGGAGGAATTTCCGCACGAGATCGGGCTGTTTCTCAGCTATCCGCCGGAGGACGTGCGCGGCTTCATCGAAAACCGCGCGCAAAACAGCAAGCTCACCGGCTACTGGAAGGTCTACGGCGACGTAAAGGCCGCGCGGGAGACCTTTGAAAAATACAGGAAATGTACGGAGGCCTATCAGCGCTCACTGCAGGCGGGCTTCAGCCTGCGGGAGCTGGCCGTATCCGTATAATAATATGGAAAGGAATACGAACTATGAGCAAAGCAGCAATTGTTTACTGGAGCGGCACCGGCAACACCGAGGCCATGGCGAAGGCCGTACAGAAGGGTGCGCAGAAAGCCGGCGCCTTCGCGGAGCTCTTCCAGATCTCCGATTTTGACGCATCCAAGGCCGCGTCTTACGACGCCTTCGCCTTCGGCTGCCCCGCCATGGGCAGCGAGGAGCTGGAGGACAGCGAATTTGCCCCCGGCTTTGAGGCCGTCAAGGACGCGCTCGCAGGCAAGAAGGTCGTGCTCTTCGGCTCCTACGGCTGGGGCGAGGGCGACTGGATGCGCACCTGGGAGGCTGACTGCGCCGCCGCCGGCATCGCGCTTGCCGCCGAGAGCGTCATCTGCAACGACGCCCCCGACGACGACGGCGTCGCCGCCTGCGAAGCGCTTGGCGCGGTACTGGCGTAGTCAGTGGTAAGTGGCCAGTGGCCAGCGAAAAGTGAATAAACAAGGTGTCGCTTCGCGACGGATCGTATTTTCCGCGAAGCGACACCTTGTTGTTTTCTTCGCTGTCCAAACCGGACGAGCAATGCTCGTCCCTACGTCACTATCCACTATTTACAATTCGCAAAAGAAATTCACCGAGTTTCTTTGTACATGATTGACATTTAGGCGAATTTGCGGTATGATTGCTTCAAAGTTTCTAAACAATTTCGTATTCTACGGGCAAAGCCCGCTGAAAAATATCAACAAGGAGGAACCCCCATGAAAAAGTACCTGGCACTGCTGCTTGCGCTCGTGATGGTTTTCGCGCTCTGCTGCCCCACCGCTTTCGCAGACGATGACTACACGATCCGCATCTACTCCAACTCCAACTCCACCGAACGCACCACCTGGCTCATCAATGAGGCGAAGAAGGCCGGCTTCTCCATCTCCATTGACGACAACTCCGTCATCTCCGGCGACACCGCCGCCGTGCAGGCCGCCAACGAGAACAAGGACGGCGACCTGATCTTCGGTCTGAACGAGACTCGCTGGGGTCAGCTCATTGACGGCGCCTACGAGAACCTCTCCATCATCGACTGGACTCCCTCCTGGGCTGACCAGGTCGGCGCCTACAAGTACGACGGGCAGGCCTGGGGTCTCGTCATCCAGAACGTGCTGATGCTCTACCGCAACGACGAGTTCGGCACCAACGGCGAAGAGCTACACTTCGATCACTGGGCTGACGTCATCAACTCCGGCTACTCCTGGTACCGCCAGAACAAGATCGGCGGCACCACCAACGCCAACATCAACTCCGCCATCCTCTATGCCTTCACCGATCCCGCTTCCCCCGCCGGCGGCATCTCCATCGACGGCTGGAAGGCGCTGTGGAAGTTCTGCGCGGACGGCAAGTCCGGCGGCGACGACTACAAGTACGGCTTCGATCCTCTGAACAAGGGCGACGTCGCCATCTCC
>CACZXQ010000073.1 GCA_902785115.1 Oscillospiraceae bacterium
CAAGAGTCTGGATCATATCGCTGATGACCTGAGCCTGGAAGGGGCTGCACTGGCCGTCATAGTTCCAGTTGCCGGCCTCGAGCTCGCGCAGGGCCCACTTGTTGCAGTCAAAGCCCATCACGATGACGTCCTTATCCACGCCGTGGGTGATGCCTGCCTCGTCCAGCGCTGCGACAGCGCCCTTGGCCATGCCGTCGTTTTCAGCATAGATGACGTTGAACGGATCGCCGGAGTTGATGACAGACTCCACGATCTTCTTGGCTTCCGCCTCGTCCCAGGTAGCGGTCTGCTGCACGACCTTCTTCATCGTACCGGCGTCAAACTGCTCGTCCAGCGCGCCGGTGCGGCCGAGCTGGGCGTCGCTGCCCATCGCGCCCTGGATATGGATGACGTTGTACTCATCCAGCTTCTGATCCAGCAGCCAGCCGACAGCCGTCTCGCCTTCCTTGGCCATGTCGGAAACGACAGCCGCCTCAAAGAGGGCCGGATCGCAGTCGATCATGCGGTCGAACAGGAACACACCGATACCGGCTTCCTGCGCGTCTTTCAGGACAGCATCCCAACCGGTGGTCTCGGCGGCGGAGATCAGCAGATAATCCACACCGTCGGTGATGAACTGACGGGCGGCACTGAGCTGCTCATCGTTCTTGATGCTGTAGAAGAAGCTGGCGTCATAGCCGTTTTCTTTGGTGAAGACGTTGATGAAGTCGTTGACGTTGGCTTCACGATAGCCGGACTCGGACGGAGGATTGTTGACAACGCCGACCTTGATCAGATCGTCCGCGAAAGCCGCGGGCATCAGGGACAGGCACAACACGATGACAAGTGCAACAGCAATCAGTTTTTTCATGATGTTCCCTCACTTTTTTATTATTTGGACCGTTGTTGTCCTTGCCCTTATGAAAGCACGAAAGCCGCGCTGCGTCAAGCGTTCAGACACGCTGCAAAGTTAAATCGTGAAAGCGAATAAATACAACTTTTAACCTTCCGTTCGAAATATCATACAACTTTTCAAAAATGTATGTTTTCCTTTGCTCAAACACTTTTTCACGTTGAAAATCCTACGATCGATCCCAGTTATTTCCAGAAACAGCAATCTGGAAAATAGCCAAAACGACGGGGCTTCGTTTGTTTTTTTACGGGAGCACGAAAAAAGTGGTTTGATATTTGAACCTTTTTACCCTGTCTTTATCCGAAAAAACGGTGAATTATTTCGATAAGGAATCGTATTGCCCTCCGGTGCACATCTGCTATAATAAACGCGGAGCAGCTGCTCCCGATGACAAATATACGGAAGGGCGGTCGACACTATGGCAGCCAAATATCTTCGCCTCGCAGCCGAGCTGAGACAGCTGTGCGCTTCCCTGCGGCAGCAGGGGCAGTCCAGGCTCCCCGGGGAGCAGGCCCTGTGTGACAGCTATCATTGCAGCCGCGAGACAGTCCGGCACGCGCTGGAGCTTTTGGCAGAGGAGGGCCTGATTCTCCGGATGCACGGCAGCGGCACCTATCTTTCCGGCGACCCTGCCCGCGGCAGGCGTATCGCTGTTGTGACAAGCTCTCTCGACACCTATCTCTATCCTCAGCTTTACCGGGATCTGGAGCGGGTCTTTTCCGCCCAGGGCTTTTCCGTGGAGGCCTATGCTTCCGGCAACCGGGTCATTGAGGAGCGCGCCGTGCTGGAGCGGCTTTTGTCCGATCCTCCGGCCGGCATTCTTCTCGAGGGCGCCAAGACCGCGCTTCCCAGTCCGAATCTGGATCTGCTGACCCGGATCGAGACGCTGCGCATTCCGCTTGTTTTTCTGCACGCCGGCTTCCCCGTGCCGGAAGCTGCGCCCTGTGTTCAGGATGACAACGCGGGCGGGGCAAAGCTTCTGACCCGCTATCTGCTGGACCGGGGCCACCGGGAGATCGCCGCCGTTTTGAAAAGCGACGACCGGCAGGGGCATGAGCGTTACGAAGGTTTTATCTCCATGCTCCTGAAGGCGGGCTGCACGGTACGGGAGGAGCGGATCTTCTGGTTTGACACCGTCCAGCGGGAAGCCCTGATCGCCGGGCGGGATGAATGGATGTACGCTTTTATACGGCGGAGGCTGCCAGGCTGTACCGCTGTGCTGTGCTACAACGACGAGATCGCCTACCCTATGATCCACTGTCTGCGCGCAGAAGGTCTGCGCGTGCCGGAGGATATGGCGGTGGTAAGCTTTGACAACAGCCATTACTGCACAAACGGGCCCGTGTCCATTACCTCTCTCGCCCACGAGCGCCATCAGATGGGGAGTACCGCCGCCGGGGCTCTCCTGGATCTCATCCGCGGCCGCAGTGTGCACAGCGTGCAGCTCCCCTGGAGCATCCGGGAGCGGGCAAGCGGCTGAGCATCAGTATTCTCTGTCGCGGATCATATCGTCCGTCAGCATTTCCCTGTCGAAGGCCAGTTCGTCCACAAAGGTCAGTTTGGCAGGGGTGCTGCCGTTTTCAAGCTGCTGCAGCAGGGCTGCGACCCGCGGGCCATGGAGCGGATTGCACTCGACGCACAGACTGATCTTTCCGTCGCGGCAGAACTCCAGCGCCCTGCGCACCGCATCAAAGGAGAGGACCATGATCTCCCCTTCGCCTCCGCAGGGGATGCCTGCCTCCTCGAGCGCCCTGACGGCCCCAAAGCTCATGTTGTCGTTTTCACTGTAAATCACATCGATGTCCTGCTCTGTTTTCAGAAAATCACGAACGAGTTCATAACTCTTTGCTTCGGTATATTCGCCGGGCAAGACCCCTATGATTTCCCATTCCGGATGCCTCCGAATGGCATGTTCCAGCGCGGCTGTGCGACCGATCTGTGCGGTTGCACCTTCCGTTCCCTGAATGTGGAGGATCCGAAGGGATTCCCCGGCCCGACTGTGCTGCTGAAGAAATGCCTCAAGCCAACTTATAGCCAGCTCACCCTCCTCGCGGAAGTCCGACCCGACCCAGCTCGTATACAGGCTGTCGTCTGAGACGGCGATCCGGCGGTCCACAATGATTACGGGGATCCCGTTGCTTTTTGCCTCCTGCAGCACGTCATCCCAGCCGGACTCGGTGATGGGGGCCAGCACGATATAATCCACATTCTGCTGGATGAAATTGCGGATTGCCAGCAGTTGGTTTTCCTGACGCTGTTTGGCGTTGTCGAACAGCAGCTCATATCCGTTCGCTTCACTCAGCGCCGCAATCATCGAAGCGGTATTGGCGATACGCCAGTCCGACTCCGAACCGACCTGGGAAAAACCGACGCGGATCAGATGCTCCTCCTCCGGGCCCGGAGCACCGCAGCTTGCAAGCAGCATGGCAAGCAGCAGGCAGACCAATGCTTTTTTCATAGTCCCTCCTCCCTGTGTGCGGGAAACCGGATGGTGACGACCGTCCCGTTTCCCTCCTCACTGTCGATCTGAAAGTCCAGCCCCTCGCCGTACATCAGCTTCAGGCGCTTAAAGGAGGCCTGCAGGCCAAAGCCCTGCCCCTCGTCCGATTCCAGCGATTTGCGCAGCTGCCGGAGTCTCTCCTCCGACATGCCGCTGCCCGTATCCCGCACTGTCACCGTGGCCCAATCTCCCTCAGGGCGGCTGCTGATCGTAATAACACCGCCGCCGCGCTTGGCCTTGATCCCATGATAGAGCGCGTTTTCCGCCAGCGGCTGCAGCGTCAGCTTGGGTACCCGGCACTCGTCCAGGCGGGGATCCATGTTGATTTCAAAGCGGAGGATATCCGAATAGCGCACCTGCTGGATCTCCAGATAGCTGCGGACATGAAGCGCCTCCTCGCGCAGGCTGACAATGTCTTTCCCGTTGGACAGGAAAGAGCGGAAGTAGGTGGACAGGCTGGAGACCATTTCTACCGCTTCTTCATTCTTTCCGGTCTCCACCAGCCAGACGATTGCGTCGAGCGTGTTATAGAGGAAATGCGGATTGATCTGCGCCTGCACCAGGGCTAGCTCCATCCTGCGCAGGCGGTCCTGCTCCTGCCGGTTCAGCGCCATCTGCTCGTTGAGTCGGGCGACCATCTCCTCCACGCCCTCGCCGAGGGCGCGCAGCTTGCTGTCCTCCGCCTCTACCGGCGCCCGGACCGAGAGATCCCCCTGACCGATCTCCAGCACGCGGCCGTACAGATCATCGATGGGCTGCGTAATGCTGCGGGTGATCCGGAAGCTCCAGCGCAGAGAAACGACAATGACCACCAGCATGATCCCCACAGAGAGGATCAGCCCCGCCGCGAGCCACACGTTTTGCGTATGCCGCAGCGCCGCAAGCTCTCCGGCCTCGTGGTACAGATACGTGTACATGTATTCCTCAATCAGCTGGGTGATCACATAAATATTGGTCTCCAGCTGATGGATCCTGAGGTCATAACCGTCGGTGGCCCTGATAACGGCGATGCAGTCCTTCAGGTTGACGCACAGATTCAGAACGCTGCTTGCGGCCCGGCGGCTGTCCCGGTTTCGGGTATCCGCCAGCAGCTTCGCCGCCAGTTCCTCGGCGGTGTTTACCTCGTCGTCCGGCGTCTCGCTGCTGCTGCCGCTGACGAAGTAATACATTTTAAGGTCCACTTCGTTTTTGAAGTTCTGATTGAACTGGGAGGCTGTGGAGATATTTCTGCTGATTTGGGTATAGCGCAGGCTGTAGATCAAAAAAACCAGCAGAATAAATACCGACAGCACGCAAAGCGGGATCGCCAGACTCCAGATCAGCTGTCGGATACGGCTGCTGATGGCTGTCGGGTCCCGGGGCACGCTCTCTCTTCTCATTTCTCCGCCTCTCCCGCACGATATTCCCGCGGTGTGCAGCCCTGCGTCTTTTTGAACACGAAGCTGAAATAGCGGGGATCCCGGTATCCGACCTCCGCTGCCACTTCCCCGCTGCGCTTCCCGCTCTGGCGCAGGAGCTGCCTTGCGCGGGCCATTCGCTTCTGGGTCAGATACTCCACGAAGGACAGGCCCATCTTCTGGCTGAACACGGCGCTGAGATAATTTGTGCTGACGTTGATGGCGCGCGCCACCGTGTTCAGGGAGATGTTCTCCTCCGTGTAGTGGAGGTCGATGTATTCGATGGCGCTGTCTACAATGCCGCCGCTTTGCCGGATGGATTCCTCATCCCGCATGGCAATCACACAGCGCAGTACCTGCGTAAAATACTCCCGCAGCTTGAGCGGCGCATCCAGCTCCGGCTGCGGCAGCCGCTTTGCGAGCTCCTCCCGTTCAAGTCCCAGCTTTTCCGCGGCGGCCAGCGCATTGATCCGCGCGCTGAGCAGCAGATAATGCCGGATCAGCAGAGAATCGCAGGCGATCCCCAGTCCGTCGAAAAACTCATTGGTAAAATCTTCGATTTCCGTCTCAAGACCGTTCTGAATAAATCCCTGGATCAGGGTCGGGTCCAGACGGCCCTGATCGGCCGCGCTGTACGCGCTGAGCTTGCCGCGGCTCCCGGTCATCTCCGTTTTCAGGATATGCGTGTTCGGCATCAGGTGCCGGAAAGCCAGGGCATGGTTTGCCGCGGCGTAGCAATGCGGCAGGCTGCTCAGGCGTTCCGTCGGTTCGCCGATCGCCGCATACCAGTCCACCAGCGCTTCCCCGCCGGCGCAGCGCTGTTCGATAAGCTCCACACAGCGCTTTGTCATCGTCTCCATCTGCCCCCTGCTTCCCTTGAGAAGCACGGCATAACTCAATGCGCTCCCGCGAAACACCAGAAAATCCGGATATTGCAGGAAATCCTGCAGCAGATTATCCTGCAGTGCCGCGCTCTGCTCGCTGTAGGCGGTGATGTTTTCTTTCGGCTGCAGGGTAAAGAGGACAATATTGTATGCCTCCGCATCCAGCTCCAGCTCCAGGCGGTTTGCCTGCTCGTAGATTTCCGGAACGCGAAGCCGGCCGCCGACCAGCTTTTCAAAAAACACACGCCTCGCGTAGTGTTCATACTCCTGCGACTCCCGGATAAAGCGGCGGCGGTAATCCTGCTGGTCCCGCTCCTCCTCGATGCGCGCTTTTGTCTGCTCCAGGGCCTGAATCATGCTGGTCCTGGTGATCGGCTTGAGCAGGTATTGATCCACATGCAGTTCGATCGCCTGTTGGGCATAGGCAAAATCATCATATCCGGAGAGAATGATGATTTTCGTAGCAGGCAGTTCCTTGCTGACAAGGCGGCTGAACGCCAGGCCGTCCATGAACGGCATCTTGATATCCGTGATCAGAACGTCCGGTTTGATCTTTCGTACCAGCGGCAGCGCCATTTCCCCGTCGGAGGCTTCCCCGGCAAAGACGAAACCGTATTGCTCCCACGGGATCATATCCCGCAGCCCTTCCCGTACCAGGCGCTCGTCTTCTGTCAAAAAAACTTTAAGCATTGATATGCCTCCCTGCCTTCATCTCGATATCAAAAGCGCTGTATTGCCCGCAAATGTGTGCCTCTGTCCGGCATTCTCAGTCGCAGGCAGTCCGGCCTCCCGAAGCCGCCTGTGCCCGCGGGCGTTTCCGTTGCGGAGACTTTCTGATTGTATATATTAATTTAAGATTGCAGATGTACCTTTGTCAAGATATAATAGTTTCAGCGGCACTGCCCTACCCGGCAGAGAATCCCTGGGAATAACGCCACCGCACACCGCGGGGGTTTTTTAAGAAAGGATAATGAATCATGCTTGAAGCATTAAAGCAGCAGGTATTGGAGGCCAATCTTCTCCTACCGAAGTATAATCTTGTGACCTTCACCTGGGGCAATGTCTCCGGTATCGACCGTGAAAGCGGTCTGTTCGTCATCAAGCCCTCGGGCGTGGAATATGACGGCATGAGCGTTGAAGACATGGTGGTGGTCGACCTGGACGGGAAGGTCATAGAAGGCAAGTGGAAGCCTTCCAGTGACACCGCCACCCACCTTGAGCTGTATAAAGCCTTTCCCAAATGCGGCGGCATTGTCCACACCCACTCCCGCTGGGCTACCACCTTTGCCCAGGCAGGCATGGACATTCCCGCCATGGGCACTACCCAGGCCGATTACTTCTATGGTGCGATTCCCTGCACCCGGCTCATGACGGACGCGGAGATTCAGGGCGAATACGAGAAAGAGACCGGGAAAGTGATCGTGGAGACCTTCCGGGACAAGGACCCGGCGGCGATCCCCGGCGTGCTGGTCTGTTCCCATGGCCCCTTCGCCTGGGGCACTGACGCCATGAACGCGGTACACAACGCGGTAGTCATGGAGGAGGTCGCCTTCATGGACTGGCATGCCATGGTGCTCAATCCTGCCCTCGGTCCCATGCAGCAAACGCTGCTCGACAAGCACTATCTCAGGAAACACGGTGCGAATGCCTATTACGGACAGCGCTGATTTACCAGTGTGAACGAAGGTTTTGCCATGTTGAAGCAAAAGTAATTTTTCCGTTTCCCCTGACCTCAAAACAGAACCGATAATAATATGGGAGCTGTAGCATCACTTGCGTTTTGCTGCAGCTCCTTTTTCAGTATAAGTTTTCTTTGTCGGCGTCTATTGTGTTAAACTGTCTGCAGTCAGTACACCCAGTAGGTATGGTAAAACTCCGCGTAACGGTCCATCTCACGCAGCAGTTCCGACTGCTCCTCCTTCTGCTCCTCAGCCTGTCTGTTCCGGCTGACGGTGCCGCAGACATCCACATATTTTTTCGTCGTCTCGCGGATGCGCTCGCTGAGCTGACGCATGAGCTGCAGAAGTTTATCGGGCTTGCCCTTGAAATATGCTTCAAGATCGGCTTCCCCGATTTCCGCAAGCACGACGTCATCTTCCAGCGCAACGGCAGTGGCTGAGCGCGGATAGATTTCAATCATGCCCATTTCGCCGAAGACCTGGCCGGCTTCAAGTTCCGCGATTTTTTCCTCTTGCTCTGACTGGTAGCTGCTGAAGATGCCTACTTTTCCGCTGATGATATCATACATGACGGTCGCGATATCCCCCTGGCGGAAAATGATGTCACCCTTTGAATACGTAATCTGTCTCACGTTGCACCTCACTCAAAAATGCTGCTGCGTGCCTGCCTTAGAGTAGAATTCACACAGCTTGTTGATGCGGTCGAGCAGGGATTTGCTTTTCTTTGCGCCGCTCTTCTTTACCTCGACAGTATCGTATACCGTGTGGCACGCTTCAATATAACTGTTTGTCGTCTTTCTCAGGTTATGGCACATCTGCTTGACAATCTCCAGTACCTCGACAGGGTTTTCCTCAAAATAAGCGTGAAAGTCCTCCTCGGTGACGGTCATCACGGTCGTATTGTCCTCCAGCGCCACCACCGTGGCAGAGCGCGGTGCGTGGTCCAGAAGACCCATCTCACCGAATACATTGTTGCTGTACAGCTCGGCGATCAGCTTTTCGTCGGGTCCGCCATAATCATGGTAGACCCGGGCTCTCCCTCCCGGCATATGATGCTGCCGGGAGTATAAAGTTTTGTATTGTTCATCGATATCACTCCGTTCTCATGACAGTATGCTTTCCGTGCGCCGCGGGGCTCCCCGCTGCCGCATGAGATATTGACCGGCGCGGCAAATAAACAGGCAGGGAAGCTTCTGCCTCAAGGCAGATACCTTCAGGCCCAGGGGTTCTCTGTGGGATATGGCAGACTCTTCGGCTGGTTGTACCCTATATCCTGAACGCCGAGGAACTTGAACACTTCAAACAGGGCCTTGCCGTGATGGCCGAAGGCCACAGCGCCGTGGTGCGGGAAGCGTTTCTGAATCAGCACATGGCGATAGAAGCGGCCCATCTCATGGATGGCAAAGACGCCGATGCCGCCGAAGCTGGTGGTCGCCACGGGCAGTACCTCGCCCTCGGCGATGTAAGAACGGAGATTGCCTTCGCTGTCGCACTGGAGGCGGAAGAAGGTGATCTCGCCGGGGGCAATGTCGCCCTCGAGCGTGCCGCGGGTGAAGTCGGGATCGGAGCCGGCAGGCTCGAGCAGGCGATGCTGGATAAGCTGGTACTTGACAGCGCGGTCGGCACACATTTTGCAGCTCGGGGTGTTGCCGCAGTGGAAGCCCATGAAGGTGTCGGTCAGGCTGTAATCGTACTTGCCCTTGATCTGCTCTTCCCACATCTTTGCGGGTACGGAGTTGTTGATGTCCAGGATCGTGACAGCGTCGCCGGAGATACAGGCGCCGATGTACTCGCTGAGCGCGCCGTAGATATCCACCTCGCAGGAAACGGGGATGCCGCGGGCAGCCAGACGGGAGTTGACAAAGCAGGGCTCAAAGCCGAACTGCTCCGGGAAGGCGGGCCAGCACTTGTCCGCAAAGGCCACATATTTTCTGGCTCCCTTGTGCTCCTCCGCCCAGTCGAGCAGGGTCAGCTCAAACTGCGCCATGCGCTCGAGCAGGTCGGGGAAGTAGCGGCCCTCGCCCATCTCGGCGGCCATATCGGCGCAGACCTCGGGGATGCGCTTGTCTCCCGCGTGGGCCTTGTAGGAGACCAGCAGGTCCAGCTCCGAGTTCTCCTCAATCTCGATGCCCATCTCATACCGGCCCTTGATGGGCGCGTTGCAGGCGAAGAAGTCCTGCGGACGGGGACCGAAGGTGATGATTTTCAGGTTCTGCACGCCGATGACCGCGCGGGCGATGGGGTAGAACTCCTTGATCATCTTGCCGATATCCGCTGCGGTGCCGACGGGATATTCGGGGATGTAACCCTTGAGATGGCGCATGCCGAGGTTATAGGAGCAGTTGAGCATACCGCAGTAGGCGTCGCCGCGGCCGTTGATGAGATCGCCGTCCCCTTCGGCGGCAGCAACAAACATGCACGGGCCGTCAAAGTTTTTGGCAATCAGGGTCTCCGGTGTCTCGGGGCCGAAGTTGCCGAGGAAGACAACCAGCGCATTGCAGCCCGCAGCCTTGACATCGTCAACTGCCTTGAGCATGTCCTTCTCGTTCTCCACCGTGACCGGGCACTCATAGATATTGCCGCCGCACGTTTTGACGATTGCCTCACGCCGGGCGATCGACAGGCCTATGGGGAAGCAGTCTCGGGAAACGGCAACAATGCCGAGCTTGACTTCGGGAATATTAGTCATCATTTCAAATGTCCTCCTTGAT
>CACZXQ010000074.1 GCA_902785115.1 Oscillospiraceae bacterium
ACTGACTGACTGACTGACTGACTGACTGACTGACTGACTGACTGACTGACTGACTGACTGATGTTACGCCGCGCCGCCATGCCCGTCAACCCCTTTCCCATGATATTTTTCAATTATATATTATACAGCACGAATCCCGCCGCCGCAAGTGCTTTTTCAAATAAATTTTCCTATGCTTGCAAAAGGGGGCGCTGCAAAACACGAGCAGCCGCGTAAAGCCCGGTTGCTCATGTAGGGGAGGGGCTTGCCCCTCCCGCGCACGCAAATATATAAACTCGCAAAAATGTACGGCGCAATCGCAAAAAGCTACGATTGTGCCGTACATTGCCTTACATTGCCTATAAATAATAGCATAGTACCGCCGGGAGGGGCAAGCCCCTCCCCTACGGCAGAACTGTCATTTCTGCAGCTAAACCCTGTTTTGCAACAGCTCCCTACGGCTTTCCCTGCTTCATCCCCCGATCTCGCCCATCAGGCGGGATTCGGTGATCTCCCCGCGCCTTTCAAAGCAATGGGCGCGGGGTTTTTCATAGATGGCTTTCCGAAGCGCCGCGAGAAGCTCCCCCTCCGTGCAGCCGCCGCGCAGCAGCGCCTTGAGATCCAGCGTGTCGGCATAGCAGAGGCAGGGCTTGAGCCGCCCCCCGCTCGTCAGGCGGACGCGGTTGCAGCTTTCGCAGAAGCGGTGGCTCACCGCGTCGATGAAGCCGACGCGCCCCCGCAATTGCTCGCTCGCATAGTACACCGCCGGGCCGTTGCCGCGCTTTTCCGCCGTGGGGTGCAGATCCGTCCAGCGCTGACGCAGGCTATCCAGCACCGCGTCCGGGTCGATATGCTCCAGCGCCCCGCCGAAGCCGATGGGCATCAGCTCGATAAAACGCACATCCACCGGGAGCTGCTGCGCGATCGCCGCAAGGGAGACGGCCTCCTCCCGGTTCTCCGGCAGCAGGACGCAGTTGAGCTTGGTTTTGATCCCCCGCGCACAGCAATCGCCCAGCAGCTTGAAGATCTCCGCCGGTGTAAACACGCGGCTGCCGGTGATGGCGCGGTACTTGTCCGCGTCCAGCGTGTCGAGGCTGATGTTTACGCCGTCAAGCCCCGCCGCGGCAAGCGCGTCCAACTTCTCCCCCAGCAGCAGGCCGTTGGTGGTGAGCGTCACCTGCTCCACCCCCGGCAGCGCCTTGAGGCTTTTGGCAAACGCGGCGCAGCCCGGCCGCACGAGCGGCTCGCCGCCCGTGAGCTTGAAGCGCGTGATCCCCAGCGCCGCCGCCGCGGTGCAGACGCGCAGCAGCTCCTCATAGCGCAGAACGTCCTCTTCCGCTTCCCGTCTCGCCCCCTGCGGCATGCAGTATTGGCAGCGGAGATTGCAGCGCTCCGTCAGCGAAAGGCGCATATAGTCGATGTTTCTTCCGAATTGGTCGATCATAGGGTTCCTCAAATCTTTTCGTTATCAAGTGTATTATAGCACGGGAAATCAAGGTTTCAATTCCCATACATTATAATAGAAAGGGGATGTGATTTTTCACATCCCCTTTCTATATGCTAAGTGTTACCGATCCTCTCGGAAATAGGCGAGGCCGAGGGAGGCGGGGGGCTGGTTCTCGCGCTTGTTGCGCATGGAGGAGATGACCAGCACGACGATGGTGACCACATAGGGCGCCATCTTGTAGAGCTCCTTGACGGCAAGGTTCATGCCGCTGGGGATGTACATATGCAGGATGTACAGTCCGCCGAAGAGGAAGGAGGCCAGCACGCCCACGTTCGGCCGCCAGATCGTGAAGATGACCAGCGCGATGGCAAGCCAGCCGCGGTCGCCGAAGGCGTCGCTCGACCAGATGCCCTTGGTGTAGTCCATGATATAGTACAATCCGCCGAGACCCGCGATCATGGAGCCTGCGCAGGTGGAGACGTACTTGTACTTGGAGACGTTGATGCCCGCGGCGTCGGCGGTCGTGGGGCTTTCGCCCACGGCGCGCAGATGCAGACCCACGCGGGTGCGCTTGAGGATGTAGGAGGCGGTCAGGGCGATGATCACCGCCACATACGCGAGAAAGCCGTAGCTCATAAAGAGCTTGCCGATCCAGCCAAGCTGATCCGCCCCGGGCAGGGTGGCGCTGAAGTAGCGGCTGGTGGTGCTCAGGACAATCGCGGGCACCTCCGCCCCGGCGAGCTTGATGAGAGAGCCGCCGAAGAAGTTGCCAAGCCCCACGCCGAAGGTGGTGAGGGCAAGGCCGGTCACGTTCTGGTTTGCGCGCAGCGTCACCGTGAGAAAGCAGTAGAGAAGCCCCATCAGCAGAGAGCCCAGCAAGGAGCACACAAGCGGGATCGCCACATACAGAAAGCCGCTCGTGCCGCCGCCCTGCTCATAGAAGAAGGCGCCGACCACGCCGGAGATCGCGCCGGCGTACATGATGCCGGGGATGCCGAGGTTCAGGTTGCCGGATTTCTCGGTGAGGGTCTCGCCGGTGCTGCCGTAGAGCAGGGGGATGCCCTGCATGATGGCGCGGGGAATGAAGGAGATAAAATCAAACATGGCTCAGGCCTCCTTTTCCCCGGGTTTCCGGAAGTTGATCTTGTAGTTGATGAAAAACTCGCTGCCGATGATGAAGAAGAGGATGATGCCGGTGAGAATGTCACCGAAGGAGGTACTCAGGCCGAAGCCGGAGGCCACCTCGCCGCCGCCCTTGCTCAGAAAAACCAGCAGGAAGCTTGTCAGCACCATCCAGATGGGGTTAAACTTGGCAAGCCAGGAGACCATGACGGCGGTGAAGCCGCGGCTTGCGGTGATGGTGGTGGTCAGGGTATGGTCGGTGCCGCCGACGAGCAGCATGCCCGCAAGCCCGCAGATCGCGCCGGAGAGCAGCATCGTGCGGAGGATGACCTTGCCGACCTTGATGCCGACGTAGCGGGCGGTGCGCTCGGATTCGCCCACGACGGAGATCTCATAACCGTGCTTGGAGTAGTTGAGGTAGAGGTACATGAGCACTGTCAGCACCGCGACGATGATGATGTTCAGCAGGTACTTGGAGGGGCCGACCTGGGGAAGCCAGCCGGCGTTGGTCTGCTGGTTGATGATGCCGATCTTGCCCGCGCCCTTGGGAACCTCCCAAACGATGATGAAGAAGGCGACAAGCTGGGTGGCGATGTAGTTCATCATCAGGGTGAAAAGCGTCTCGTTGGTGTTGTACTTTGCCTTGAAGGCCGCCGGGATCAGCGCCCAGACCGCGCCGGCCAGCATGCTGCAGACCACCATCAGCGCGATCAGCAGCCAGTTGGGGATCTTATCGCCCAGCAGGATCATGCAGGCCGCTGTGGCAAGGCAGCCGGCGAGCATCTGCCCGTCGCCGCCGAGGTTCCAGCAGCGCATGCGGAAGGCGGGCGTCACCGCGAGCGCCACACACAGCAGGATCGCCACGTTCTGCCCCAGCACCCACATCTTGCGGGCGCTGCCGAAGGAGCCCTTCCAGATCGTGACAAAGACCTTGACGGGGTTTTCGCCCGTGAGCAGGTTCGTGACCAGCGCGCTCACCAGCAGCGCGAGCACCACCGCGCCGATGCGGATGCCCCAGCTCAGATACCAGGGCAGCTCTCCGCGTTTGGAGACGTGGAAGAGAGGCGTATGCTGTTTATTGTTCATCGGTCTTCCCTCCCAGCTTCGTCATCATGAGACCCACATCGCGTTTTTTCGCGCCGCGGCCGGGCACGATGCCCGAAACCTTGCCGCCGCACAGGACAAGGATGCGGTCTGCCAGCTCCAGCAGCACGTCCAGATCCTCGCCCACATAGATCACCGCCACGCCCCGCATTTTCTGGGAGTTGATGGTGTCGTAGATCAGGTAAGAGGAGTTGATGTCCAGCCCGCGCACCGCGTAGGCCGTCAGCAGTACCGAGGGGGCGTTAGCGATCTCACGCCCGACCAACACCTTCTGCACGTTGCCGCCCGAGAGGCGGCGCACCGGCGTCTCCACGCTGGGGGTGGCGATCTCCAGAAAGTCCACCATCTGGTGGGCGAGCTTGTAGGGGGCTTTGCGGTTGGTGAAGATGCCGCGTCCGGAGCGGTAGGAGCGCAGCATCATGTTGTTGCCGATGTCCATGTTGCCCACAAGACCCATGCCAAGGCGATCCTCCGGCACAAAGGAGAGGGCGACGCCCATCTGCTGGATGCTGAGGGGGTCTTTCCCGATCAGCTCCTCGCGTCCGCCGTTATCATCAATGTAGCTGATGGAGCCGGCCTCCACGGGCTGCAGACCCGCGATGGCCTCCAGGAGTTCCTTCTGGCCGCAGCCGGAGATGCCCGCGATGCCGAGGATTTCGCCGGAGTAGGCGGTGAAGCTCACGTCGTCGAGCTTGATGATGCCGTCCATGCTGCGCACGGTGAGCCCCTTGACCTCGATGCGGGGCTTGGGATTTACAGGCTCTGGCCGGTCGATGTTCAGCGTCACGGCGTGACCGACCATCATGTTGGTCATTTCCTGGGCGTTGGTCTTTTTCGTGGGCATGTCGCCGATGAACTGACCGTGACGCAGGATAGCGACGCGGTCGCTCAGCGCCTCCACCTCGTGCATCTTGTGCGTGATGATGACGATGGCCTTGCCGTCGTCGCGCATATTTCGCAGCACCGCGAAGAGCTTGTCGATCTCCTGCGGCGTCAGAACGGCGGTGGGCTCGTCCAGGATCAGGATGTCCGCCCCGCGGTAGAGTACCTTGACGATCTCCACCGTCTGCTTCTGAGACACGGACATATCGTAAACCTTCTGCTCGGGGTCGACCTCGAAGCCGTAGGCGTCGCAGATCTCCCGGATCTTCTGCGCGGCAGCCTTGAGATCGAGCCTGCCGGGCAGACCGAGCACGATGTTCTCCGCCGCGGTGAGCACGTCCACAAGCTTGAAATGCTGGTGGATCATGCCGATGCCGAGGTCAAAGGCGTCCTTCGGGGAGCGGATGACCACGTCCTTTCCGTCGATTTGGATCTCTCCTTCGTCGGGGAAATAAATGCCGGAGAGCATGTTCATCAGCGTCGTTTTGCCGCTGCCGTTCTCGCCCAACAGGGACAGAATTTCGCCGCGATAGATGTTCAGCCAGACCTTGTCGTTTGCGAGGGTGGAGCCGAAGCGCTTGGTAATGTCGCGCATGGTGACTGCGGGAATCTTGTTGTCCAAAGTCACAACCTCCTGATAGCAATATGCTGTAAAAGGAAACGCGGCGGCTGAGCGGTCGCCGCGCTTTCTTTTGCAGCATAGTTTTCAAAATGCGGCGGGAAGCCCCGGAGAAGCTCCGGGACTTCCCGAAAAAAGTTTTCTTAGAACGCGGTATCGAGCAGGGTGATGCCGTCGATCTGAACGTCAAAGTAAGGAGCGGAGCGGAACGCGGACTCGTGGAAGAAGCCGTCGGAAACGACCTCGGTGTCGGGCGTGTAGGCGGGGTCGGTGTCCACGTCAGCCAGGTAGCTCTCCTGCGCCTCACCGCCAACGGTGTAGGCGTCGGTCGCAAAGACATGCAGCTCACCGGCAATCAGGGCTTCCTTGGCAGCCTCGAGCGCCTCGGCGGTGCCGGCGGCGGCAACGGCCTCGTTCAGCTCGGCAAGCTCGACAGAGCCGGTGGAGAAGTCGCCGGTCCAGTCGGCGTCAATGGCCTCGCCATTGGCAACAGCCTTGATGATGTAATCGAAGTAGGGAGCCCAGTTGATGCGGGAGGAGATGATGTAGGTGTTGGGGCCGGCATCCTTGGTGGAGCCGTTGTAGGAGACATTGGGCACACCGGCGGCCTCGCAGGCGGAGGGAGCACCCATGGAGTCGGCGTGCTGGCTCACGAGAACGCAGCCGTCGTTAATGAGCTTCTGAGCGCCCTCGGTCTCAAGGGCGAGGTCGTACCAGGAGCCGGTGAAGGTGACTTCCATGGTGGCGCTGGGGCAGACAGAGCGGGCGCCGAGGAAGAAGGAGGTGTAGCCGGAGATAACTTCCGCGTAGGTGAAGGCGCCGACATAGCCCATCTTGGCCTGCTCGGCGGTGATCTTGCCGCTCTCGATCATCTCATTGAGCTTCATACCAGCGGCAATGCCGGCCAGGAAACGCCCCTCGTAGATGGAGGCGAAAGCGTTGTGGTAGTTGTCAAGCCCCTCGGTGTGGGCGCGGGTGCCGGTGGCGTGGCAGAACTGCACGTCGGGGCACTCCTTGGCGGCCTCGATCATGTAGTCCTCATGGCCGAAGGAGTCAGCGAAAACGATGTTGCAGCCGGCGTCAACGAGATCCAGCGCGGCCTCGTAGCACTCCTGACCCTCGGGAACGCCAACTTTGAAGAAGTAGCTCTCGTTCTCGACAAGACCCAGAGCCTCACAGGCTTCGCGGGCGCCGTTCATGAAGTTGAGGTCGTAGGTGGACTGCTCGTCATGCAGGAAGATGAAGCCGATTTTTACATTGTCGACCTTCTCGTTGTCGGCAAAGGCGGTGACGGAAAACAGGGAGACGCACAGAACCAGGGCAACGAGCATTGCGATGAGCTTTTTCATTCGATTCTCTCCTAAATATAATATTTTTTATCAGCACCGGGGGAGAAATCCCCCCGGCACACCTAAACCGCTATTGCGGGAAAGGGCAAAGGCGTCAGAAGAAGCTTGCTCCATTCCGTTTCCCCGTTTTCCGTAAGAGCCGGGAAAACTCCATATCCGCAATCTCCTTCTTCCTTTCCAAACCGAACCCGCTTCGCCGGGCTTCGGTTTGGGGGAGAACGCAAAAGAGGCTTCGGAAAAGAAGCCTCTTGAAAAAGACAAAACACAAGGATCAAAAACGCTCTGACCCTAAGCTTGCTTTTCGATAGTCCGGTCATTTACGGCGTCCGGGTAGAAACTTCAAATCCTTATTATTTGCGATATATCGAATGCTATGAAATTATGGCAGTATAGTAACAGCCTTGTTGCAAAATGTCAAGCCTAAATTTGTCCATTTTCAACATTTTTTGCTTCAATAAATTGTATAAAATGTTGAAAGGAATTGGGGTTTGCTTCTCCCTGATTTTCCTGTCGCTTCCCGGCTTTTCAGCAAAACGTCAAGCTGTCATCGCTCATGGAGGCGATCTTCGCCAGTGATTCGATGCGCATTCCCTGCGCGCGCAGGCGGTTTCCGCCGCGCTGAAAAACCTTCTCGATGGCGATGCCCGCGCCGACGACGGTGCCGCCCGCCTGCTCCACCAGGTTCTTCAGCCCCACCAGCGCCGCGCCGGTCGCCAGGAAATCGTCCACGATCAGCACGCGATCCTCCGCGTGCAAATACTCCTTCGACACGACAACCGTGTTGGTGTTGCCGTGGGTAAAGGACTCCACCTCAACGGAGTAGAGCGCGTCGGAGATGTTTTTGGTCTTGCTCTTTTTGGCAAACACCAGCGGGCAGCCGAACACATAGCCCACAAAGCTCGCCAGGGCGATGCCGCTGGCCTCGATGGTAAAGACCTTGTTGATCTGCTCCCCGGCATAGAGGCGCTTGAGCTCCAGCGCCATTTCATAGAGAAGCTGCGGGTCGATCTGGTGGTTTAAGAAGCTGTCCACCTTCAAGATGCCGCCGGGCTTCACCGTGCCTTCGGACAGGATGCGTTCTTCCAATAATTTCATACCTTTTTCTCCTGTAAAACCGAAAAAAGCCCGTCGTTTGTGTTGTCGACAGGCTTTATTTCGGGTAATGTTCAATTACACAGCGCGGGTGACCTTACCGCTGCGCAGGCAGCGAGTGCAGACGTAAACATGCTTGGGGGAACCGTCCACGATGGCCTTGACGCGCTTCACGTTCGGCTTCCAGGTACGGTTGGAGCGTCTGTGAGAATGGCTGACCTTAATGCCGAAGGCCACATCCTTGTCGCAGAACTGGCATTTTGCCATAGCTTGAAGCACCTCCTTGCGAGTGTTGTACTGATAAACAGCTCATTTATATTAGCAGAAGGGACGGTCAATTGCAAGAAAAATTTTCACATTCGCGTAAAAAAACTGAAATTTTTATGTTCACGCCGGTCACAGGCGCAGAAAAGGCTTGCAAAATCTCTGTACATACGGTAAAATGATACAGCTAATGCTATCGTGACAGATAAAATTCATTCGGGAGGTCCCAATTTATGATTACTGCAGGCGAATTCAGAAACGGCGTTACCTTTGAGATGGACGGCAATGTCATGCAGGTCGTCGAGTTCCAGCATGTCAAGCCCGGCAAGGGCGCTGCCTTTGTGCGCACCAAGATGAAGAACGTCATCACCGGCGCCGTGACCGAAACTTCCTTCAACCCCACCGCCAAGTTTGAGAACGCCACCGTTGACCGCGTGACCATGGAGTACAGCTACAACGACGGCAACCTCTATTACTTCATGAACCCCGAGACCTATGAGCTCGAGCCGGTGGACGGCTCCGTTCTGGGCGACAACTTCAAGTTCGTCAAGGAAAACATGGAGTGCACCATCTACTCCTACAAGGGCAAGGTCTTCAATGTGGAGCCCCCCTTCTT
>CACZXQ010000075.1 GCA_902785115.1 Oscillospiraceae bacterium
CACTTTGCTCCCCCTCTTTCTTTTTCCTTTAGGTTAACATAACTATATTAACTTTGGAAGAGGGTGTTTACATTTTTTTAATTCATGCGTTTGTCGTGCGCGTTTTCCGGCATGCAGACGCAGTTAATGTTTTCACACGCCCCTCAGGCTTTTGCGCGTCCACCAGTCGTAGCGGCGCAGGAAGGGCGTGACGTCCAGCCCGCTCTTCTCATAGTCCAGCAGAAGCTTTGCGCAGGCGAGGCTGTCGCTCTCGGCCTTGTGGTGGTCAAGCTCGATGTCCCGGTAGCGGCAGAGCGTATCCAGCTTGTGGTTGGGAAGCTCCGGGTAACAGCGTCTGCCCATCTGCACGGTGCAGGCATAGGGCAGATAGCGCGGCATCTCGAGCCCGTAGGCGTCCAGACAGCAGGCGAGCACCCGCAAATCAAAGGTGGCGTTATGGGCAAGCAGGATGCCGCTGCCCAAAAGCTCCCGAAGCGTCGGCCAGAGCGCGGCGAAATTCGGCGCGTCCTTCACCGTGTCGGCGGAAATGCCCGTGAGCCAGGTGTTGAAGGGGTCAAAGTGCACCTCGGGGTCAATGTAAGAGGAAAAAGTGGAGACGATCTCCCCTTCCTCGATGACCGCGACGCCGATGGCGCTCATGCGGTCATTGGCGGCATTTGGCGTTTCCACATCAAAGGCAACGAAGCGCGGCATGGCTGTATCCTTCTTTCTCTGTCGTTTCTTCTCAGAAAGGGCTGTGAAAAAGCTCCCCCCCTGAGCTGTAGGGGCTGCCGCCCTCGGCAGCCCGCGCGGTATCGGTGAAAGAATAGAGAAATCTCCGGCGAAAAACGGAAACCAAAGCCGAATTTCGCCGGAAACTTTTGTTTATCGGGCGCTTCCCGCCGAGCCGCCGAGGGCGGCGGCCCCTACAATCGGGGTTTTATGCGGCTCGACTTTTTCACAGCCTTCATTCGGCATCGGAAAAATACGGAATATCGGTCGGGATCGGCTCCCTCATCGCATAGGGGATGCCGTTTTGCGCAAGCTGCCGCGCGAAGCTCTTCGCAACAAGGTCTTCCCTGAAGCGCTGGTTGAGGGAGACGAATATTTTCCCGTTGATCGCGGCGATCTCCGCGGTCAGGCCGAGCGTGCAGGGAACGTGCGTCCAGAACTCCAGGATATACGGGCTGAGCGCTTTCTGCTGCCACTGCCCCACATAGCTGACCATGAAGCTGAAGCGCGTTTCCGCGCCGGAGATCATCTGTCCGAAGCGCTGCTTTTTGCTCTCCAGCGGCACGGGAGAGCGCATCAGCCCCCGGCTGACACTCGCGCTTGTGCTCAGGATGCGGGTGACCCGCTCGGCGTCGGACTGCACGAAGGTCGCGCCGCGGTGAACGGTGCACTGGCGTTCAAAGGGCATCGCCCGCAGAAACCGAATAACGCGTAATCACAGCCCCTTTATCAGCGCAAGGTCGCCGTAGAGGATCGAATCGTCACCCAGGGCGGCAATCTTGATGTCCACAGTGGAGCGGATCGCGGGCATGCAGTAGCGATCCACCTCTTTGAGCACCTTCTCCAAAAACAGATCGCCCACGGCTTCGATCACGCCGCCGCCGTAGAGCACCAGGTCGGGGGAGAGCGTGTTGATGATGTTGCCGGTCGCCACCGCGAGATAGTGGCAGGCGCGATCCACCGCCTCCATCGCCACAGCGTCGTTGGCCTCGAGTGCCTTCTTGAGCCGCTTGGAGCGAAACACGCCGTCCGTCACCGCGTCCGCCATCATGGTCTCCCGCCCGCGGGACACCTGCTGACGGATGTAGGCGCTCATGCCCTGCTTGCTGGAGAAGGCCTCCAGGCAGCCGCGCTGACCGCAGTTGCAGAGCGGCCCCTCAGGATCGAGGATCATGTGGCCGTACTCGGCGGCCTTGAACTGGTTGCCGGTGAAGAGCTTACCGTCCAGCACGAGCCCGCCGCCCATGCCAGTACCCACGAAGAAGCCCGCGATGTTCTTGTAGCCCTTGGCCGCGCCGAACTTGTATTCGCCCAGCACGCCGAGGTTTACGTCGTTTCCCACATAGAAGGGCACGCCGAACTGCTTGCGCATCGCGCCCGCGAGATCGTAGTTGCGCCAGGGGAGATTCGGCGTAAAGAGCACGACGCCGGTATCCTGGTCGATGACGCCGGGGGCGCAGGAGGCGATGGCGTTGAGCTTCTTCCGGTCGATGCCGGACTCCTTGATCATCTCCTCCACCACGTCGATGATGACCTTCTCCACGTCGGCCGCGCCTTCGCCGCCGCTCTTGGAGCGCTTTTTCAAACGGTAGATGATCTCGTCCTTTTCGTTGAAGATGACGCCCAGCACCTTGGTGCCGCCCACGTCAAGACAAATGTTGTACTTTTCGGCCATGGTCAGTTCCTCCATCCTCCATTATATATTATGAAAAAATTGATTTGAACCATGCGCGGATGCCGCCCCTGGGCTTTTCCGGCACCGCGGCGGCCGCGGCTTTCTCCTGTGCGGGCGCCTCCGCCGTCTCCTCCTCGGCAGGCGAGACCTTGCGAACGCTGAAGATGCGATAGAGCGCCTCCTGGGAGCTTGTGCCCTCGCCGCCCTTCTCGCGGACGTATGTGCCGTCGGAGAGCATCAGGCGGGACTTCTCCCGGTCATTGCGCAGCGCCTCCAGCACGGCGTTGAGCTGCTCGCGCGTATCGGGCGTGACGGCCTCGATAAAGGCCTCCACACGCCGCTCGAGATTGCGGTTGAGCATGTCGCCGGAGCCGATGAAGAGCCGCTGCTCCTCCCCTTCTCCGAAGCTGTAAATGCGCGAATGCTCCAGCCAGCGCCCCACCACGCTTCTGACCGTGACATTGTCGGTCATACCGGGCACACCCGGGCGCAGGGAACAGATGCCGCGGATGAAAAGCTCCACCTTCACGCCCGCCTGGGAGCACTCGATCAGCTTTTCCATCACGTCCACGTTGTTGAGGGCGTTTGCCTTGATGGCGACGCGCCCCTTTTCGCCCTTGGCGATCTCGCGCTCGAGCATCTCCATGAGCCTGGGCTTGAAGGTCAGCGGCGCAATCCAGAGGTTATGCGCCTCGGGCGGGATCTCGCCGTTTGCCAGTGCCGCGAAAGCTGCCTCGGCGTCCAGTCCCGCCTCCTCGCGGGCGGTGATGAGGGAGAGGTCGGTATACTGCTCACCGGTGACTTCGTTGTAGTTGCCGGTGCCGACCTGGGTGATGCGCGAGAAGTTGCCGCCGTGCTGGCGCGTAATGACGCAGAGCTTGCTGTGTACTTTGTGCTCGGGAAGCCCGTAGATCACGCGGCAGCCCGCGTCCTCGAGCATCTCGGAATAGTCGATGTTGTTCTGCTCGTCAAACCTTGCGCGCAGCTCCAGCAGGCAGAGCACGTCCTTCCCCTTGTCGGCGGCATAGGCCAGCGCCGCCGCGATCTTGCTGCTGCCGGACATGCGGTAGAGTGTGATCTTGATGGAGAGAACCTCCGGATCGTCCGCCGCCTCGTAGATGAGATCGACAAAGGGCATCATGCTCTGGAAGGGGAAGCACATGAGCAGGTCATGTTTTTCGATATAGGAGAAGTATTCGCCCTTTTTCAGTCCGATGTCCCTCGCCGGGCGGCGTTCCTCATAGCGCAGGCTCGCAGCCCCGCCGATGCAGGAGCGGAAGGACAGATCAAAGGGCACGTTCTGCGCAAAAACGCGATCCTCCGGCACGCGCAGCTTCTTGAGCAGCAGCGCCCTCGCGGTGTCTGAAAGCTTGCCGTAGATGCGCACGCGCACCGGCATCTCCCGCCGCCGCTTGGTCAGCATGGTGGAGACCTTGTGCCTGAGATCATCGTCCGCGTGATCCTCCACATCGGAGAGGAAAACGTCCGCGTTGCGCGTGACCTCCACGATGGCCGACTGCAGAATGTTTTCCTTCTTCAGCAGGAGGGGCAGAAAATGCCGCACGAGCTGTGCCGTCAGCACGATTTTCTGGCAGCCGTCGATCTCAAAGCTCAGATAGGCCGGGACGCGGTTGAGCGGCAGGATGCAGAGCTTTTGCTCTGCCGCGCGGCCGAGGAAGGCGATGATATAGGTCTCCCCGCTCCAGAGGAAGGGCAGATTTTCGTTTACGTCGATCAAACGCGGCTCGAGCAGGCCGCGGATGTCACCGAAGAGCTTCTTGCTCATCAGCTCATCCACCTTGCTGATCTTCTTGAAGTCCAGCACGTCGGCCTTGTTGGCGCGCAGCTCCTCCCGGATGGCCTTCCAGATGCTCTCCATCATGCTCTGCTGTTCGCGGGTGACGCGCAGCACCTCGTTGATGACCGCGTCAGGCAGCATGCCGGAGAGCGGATCGGCCTTGTCCGGCGTCAGGATCGCCCGGTGAGACAGGATGCCGATGCGCACCCGGTAAAACTCCTCGAGGTTCGACTGGTAGATCATCAGGAACTTGAGCCGCTCCAGCAGCGGCACCGCGGGGTCCGCCGCCTCCTGCAGCACGCGCAGGTTGAAGGCCAGCCAACTGATTTCCCGGTTGATATAGATGCTCTCCGGCGCTGCGGAGGCAGGGGATTTTTTCTCTTTTTCTTTCGTCGCCATACCGATACTCTACTCTTTATAATTTTTCTTCGATCGCCTTTTCCAGCGCCTCGATCACGATTTTCAGGGTCTTGATGCGCGCGTATTTCTTATCGTTGGACTCGATGATGAACCAAGGCGCGTTCTCCGTGCTCGTCTTCTGCAGCATTTCGTCGATGGCCTCCTCATACTGGGGCCACTTCTCGCGGTTGCGCCAGTCCTCATCGGTGAGCTTCCACTGCTTCTCTGGGGTGTTCTGCCGGTCGGTGAAGCGGGCAAGCTGGGTATCCTGGTCGATGTGGATCCAGAACTTGAGCACCACGGCGCCCCAGTCGGTGAGCTGGCGCTCAAACTCGTTGATCTCGTTGTAAGCGCGCTTCCAGTCGTCCTCGGAGCAGAAGCCCTCCAGCCGCTCCACCATCACGCGCCCGTACCAGGTGCGGTCAAAGATGCAGATGTGGCCGCTTCTCGGAAGCCGCTTCCAGAAGCGCCAGAGATACTGGCGGTGCAGCTCGTCCGGCGTGGGGGAGGCGATGGGCATCACGTCAAAGCCCCTGGGATCAAGCGGGCGCGCGATGCGGCGGATGTTGCCGCCCTTGCCGGCCGCGTCCCAGCCCTCGTAGCAGAGGATGACAGGGATCTTCTTGCGGTAGATGACGTTGTGCAGCTCGCCCAGGCGCTTTTGCAGCTTCTTGAGTTCCTTTTTATACGCCTCGTCGCTGATGGTGGGAGAGAGATCGACGTCCGCCAGCTTCGGCAGCTTCTGCAGGGGGAAGTCCTCCTCAAAGGGCTTGCCCACATAGCGGCCTTCCTCCAGCGCCTTCTCCACCATCTCGATCAGAAGCTTCAGCGCCTTATGCGCGGCGCGGGTCTTCTTATCCCCATCCAGCACATGCCATGGGATGACCTCCCCGGTCTTATCCATGAAGTCCTCATAGGCCTTGCCGAAGAGCTTGTACTCCCGGTGCTGCCACAGGTCTTCCTCCGTGACGCGCCAGGCGGTCTCGTAATGATCACGCAGGGCGCGAAGGCGCTTTTCTTGCTCGTCCTTGTCGATGTCGAGGAAGAGCTTTAAGACCAGGTAGCCGCCGTCGCGCAGCTGCCGCTCGAACTCATTAACCGCGCGCAGACGCTTTTTATAGGTGTCCCAGGTGATCTCCCGGCGCAGGAGCTTGCGCACGCAGTCCTCCATCCAGCCGGAGTCGTAGAACATGATCTTGCCGTTTTCCGGCATCGCCTTGGCATAGGGGTACAGGAAAGGATAGCGCGCCTCCGCCTCCGGCGCGGCGGCCGGGGAGAAGACGTTATAAAAGCGCGGGTCAAGCTCACTGATGAGCTCGTTTACAAGACTGCCCTTGCCGGCGGCGGCCCAGCCCTCCACCAGCACGATGATCGGCAGACCCTTTTCGCGGATCGTCTGCTGCAGGCCCATCAGATGGGCGCGCATGGCCTTGATCTCCTCCTTGAGCAGATCGTTTTCGCGGTTCTTCTCTTGTTTATCTTTTTTCATAAGGCACCTTCCTTTTGTTTTCCTCCCGTTGGCAGCCGAGCGCTGCCTGTTACCTTGTATTTTATTATAGTAAATCCTTGAAGTCAACAAAAAGGTAAACGATGATGAAGCAGGCGTTTGCAAAGCATAAGAAAAAGCGCACCCGCATACGATGGGGAACGGAGGAGGGGATCGTATGAGAACTTTACGCGAGGGCAGCCGCGGCCCTGCCGTGCAGCTGCTGCAGCTCGGGCTGAACCGGACGGGGATGGCGTCGCTTGCCGCCGACGGGATTTTCGGCCCCGTCACCCGGGTCGCTGTCACCGCCTTTCAGCACCGCATGGGCTTAAAGCCGGACGGCATCGCGGGCGCACTGACCCACCGGGCGCTCAAGCCATGGTACACAGGCTATCTCACCCACCGAGTGCAGCGCGGGGAGAGCTTCTGGTCGATCGCGCGGCTCTACGGCGCGGAGCTTGCGAGCGTGATGGCGGCAAACCCCGCCCTCGCGCCGGAGAGCATCCCTCTCGGCGCCCAGATCGTCGTGCCGCTGCCCTTTCCCGTGGTGCCGACGGATATCGACTACTGTGCGGAGCTGGTCGCGTACTGCGTCGAAGGGCTTGCGGCGCGCTATCCCGCGCTGCGCGCCGGTTCCATCGGGCACAGCGTGATGGGGCACCCGCTCTGGAGCCTGCAGGCCGGGCAGGGCGCCAACCGCGTGCTCTATAACGCCGCGCACCACGCAAACGAATGGATCACCGTGCCGGTGCTGCTGCGCTACGCCGAGGAGCTGGGCTCCGCCGCCGCAAGGGGCGGCTCCCTGATGGGCACCACGGCCGCCGAGATCCTCGATTACGCCACGATCACGCTGATCCCCTGCGTCGATCCCGACGGCATGGATCTCGTGACCGGCGAGCTCACGCAGGGGCGCGATTACGAGGAGGCCCGCCGCATCGCGGCGGATTATCCGCGCTTTCCCTTCCCCGGCGGCTGGAAGGCCAACATCCGGGGCGTCGACTTGAATCTACAGTACCCCGCCGGCTGGGAGCAGGCGCGGCGGAACAAATTTGCCCTCGGCATCACCTCCCCCGCGCCCGGGGATTTCGTGGGCGCAGCCCCGCTCACAGCGCCGGAGAGCCGCGCATTGTACGAGTATACCCGCGGCTTTGACCCCGCGCTGACGATCTCGCTGCACACGCAGGGAGAGGTCATCTACTGGAAGTATCTGGACGTGGAGGTGCCGGGCGCGCAGGAGATCGCGGCGCTTTTTGCCGATCTGTCGGGCTACGCCGCGGAGGATACCCCCTACGCCTCGGGCTTCGCGGGCTATAAGGACTGGTTTATCCAGGACTATATCCGCCCGGGCTTCACACTGGAGCTGGGCCGCGGCGTCAATCCCCTGCCGATCGCGGACTTCGACGCGATCTACGAGCGTGTGCGCGGCATCCTGATCCTCGGCGCGCTGGTGACCTGAATCAGTTTCCAGTTCTTAGAAAAGAAAACGAAAAAATGTCCAACCACATGTCAAATGATACAAATCGGAAGCCGTTGGCTTAGATACAATTTACAAAATTCTCCGCGCTACAAATTCGCTCTTGCAAGCCTGCGACGCTTCGTTTATACTCTACCTTAGGATTGGAAGATTCTGCGCGGTGATCCGGGCGAAACGCCCATCACATATATATTCCGATGGCCTTTGACCACTCCACTTTCTGGTTGAAGGAACATACAAAAAGGAGGAAAAGTTCAAGCCCTGGCTGGGGCTGCGGCAGTGTGGAGACCTGTCGTAAAGCGGCGCATCCCACAGCGGATGGCCGCGAACGCACAGCAAGCGGAGGCTCTGTGTGTACAGCCGGAAAACATGGCAACTGTTCAGCTCAAAAACATCAAGAAAGTGTACCCCTTCGTAAGCGGTGAGCAGAAAAAGTCCAAGAAAAAGAAAGCGGACGAACCCGAAAAGAAGAAAGTAAATCTTCAGATCACCGATGAAGGCGTTGTCGCCGTTCAGGCCTTTAACCTGGACATCAAGGACAAGGAATTCATCGTTCTGGTCGGCCCCTCCGGCTGCGGCAAGTCCACCACCCTGCGCATGGTCGCGGGTCTCGAAGAGATCAGCGACGGCGAGCTC
>CACZXQ010000076.1 GCA_902785115.1 Oscillospiraceae bacterium
GCAGCAAAAAGCTCGTCTGGTGGCGGTGCGAAAAGGGGCATGAGTGGACGGCCTGCCCCAAGGCGCGGGTCAGCGGCGCGGATTGCCCGACCTGTAAAAAAGAAAGCGATTCTACATATTTCAATAGATTGCCCGACCGCTTCCCGCTGCTTGCAGCGGAGTGGAACACGAAACGCAATGGCAGTCTTACCCCGGCGGATGTCACCGTTGACAGCCCAAAACGCGTCTGGTGGCAGTGTGAGTACGGGCACGAGTGGCAGGCGCAGATTTTAGTCCGCACGACGACGGACAGCCCCTGCCCGATCTGTTCCGGCCGGAAGCTCGTCCGGGGCGTGAACGATCTCAAGACCGTAAATCCAAAGCTTGCATCTCAGTGGGCAGCCGAGAACGCGCCGCTGACGGCCTCGGATGTGGCGGCGAACAGCTGCAAGCGCGTCTGGTGGCGCTGTAAGGACGGGCATTTGTTCCGAATGTCGGTCGCGGCCAGAAGCGAGAAGAAGCAGGGCTGCCCCTATTGCAGCGGAAAGATCAGGCCGCGGGAGACGGTCGAAGCGACGATCCCGCCCCAGCCGCGCCGCGTCCCCTATCCGGGCGAGCGCCCGGCGGTATAAGCAGCTTTCACCGGGAGCAGCGACCCCGTTGAAATAGACAGCAGAAGAAACAGGACGATGGAGAAGCCGGGTAATCGACAACCGGCGCGTAGTTGTTGATGAAGGATGATCCATCGCCCGACGGACACTTGACGGAGGTGATCGGAAGAAAAGGGCGATCGAACAGCAGAACCTGCATTTCTTCCCCGTAGGGGAGGAGCTTGCTCCTCCCGCAGACACGGGAGAAGGGACGACGGGAGGGGCAAGCCCCTCCCCTACAAAGCCCTGCCGGGCGCGTGCCCGGCAAAACCCCAAAATTTACAAGGAGGAAAAACACAGAATGAGTACAAAACGCATACTGGCGCTGATTCTTACGCTGGTAATGTGCTTCTCTCTGGCCGCTCCGGCGTATGCTGTTGGAGAAAGCTACACCGTGACCTTTGTTTACGGTGACGGCAATATCGTAGAGCAGACGGTCGTTGCGGATCAGGAAGATGCGCTTGGTTCTTTCGGTATGCTGAATAAGCCTGCTGATCCCACCAGAGAGGACGCGAATGGAATCCATTACGTGTTTGATCGTTGGGAGAGCAGCGAGGGCGGCGATTTCTTCAACGGTGAGGACGCTGTTGCGATCCGCAGCGATGAGACGGTTACCGCTCGCTGGGAAGAGCATCTTGCCGAGGGCAGCGAGATCGTTGCCCAGAACGAAAACGGTGATATCGAGTATCTGAGCGATACCACCAAAACCATTACGGAGATCGTAGGCAGCAAGAATATTGTTCGTGTGCAGGACGTTGCCCTGAAGGCGTCCAATGTACAAGGAGATAATTCTGTAGCTGAAGTTGGAGGTATCTATTATGACACTCTCCAGGAAGCTATCAACGCTGCCGAGGATGGCGGCACGGTCACGCTGGTGAAGGATGCCGATATTACAAATGAGAAGTATGGCACACGCAATATAAACATCAATAAGTCTCTGACGCTTAATGGCGACGGCCATACCATTACCGCAAGCAACCGTGGCATTGCGATCGGCGACCAAGCAAGTGCAAATGTTAATGTCACGATCCAAAATGTGACGATCAACAACGCCAGCAGTGGTGCCCGCTGCATTGATACCCGCGGCAATATCGGGACGCTCACGCTGGATCATGTAACACTTTCTACCCAGGGCGCAGCAGGGGGATATACTCAGCCCCTGACCATCGGCGGTAATCAGAGCACAACGGCAACCATTAACATCACTAACAGCACGATCCAGACGAATACGGATGCCACGGCATACTATGCGATTATCACCTTCAACCCGGTGAACATGACCATCTCCAACAGCACTGTCAAGGGCTGGGCCTGCATCTACGCCAAGGGCAAAGACGGTTCTGCCGGTTCTGCCGGGTCTGTGTTCAATATCGTGAATAACAGTGTGCTGGAATCTTCTAATAAGTACAATGGCGCATCCAATGCCTTTGCCATGTTCATGGCAGAGGATAAAAACGTTACTTTTGATGTGAACGATTCTACGCTCAAGGTGCACGCAAACAGTGATCAGGAACAGGCTGTTGTCAGCAAGAATAGCACTGGTTTGACTGGTGTTAATTTCATTGCTAATAACAGCAGAATTGAGCTGGATCTTGACAACGCAGTTTTAGCATTCAACCAAGCTAACTATAATGTCGATGAATCGAACGTGGTCATTGCATACAGATCCGACGCCACTGTTAACACCGGTGCTGAAAATGAACCCGCTACTGTGACCCTGAACGACGAGGGCGATTTTGCCGATGCTTCAGTGAAAGCCTCCACCTTCTTTGATACCACCAAGGCAGGTGTGAAGCCGGTCAAGATTGAGTCTTCGGTTGCTTCCATCACCTTTGACGCAGATGCGATCCAAGCGATTGACGACAATGTCAAATCCACTGGCACTGACAGCATCCACATTTCTATGCAGGATGTGAGCGAAGTTGGAGCAAGCACCAAGACCATCTCCATCACGCTGGTGGACGAAAACAATAATCCGATCTTTGATGCAGAGAATGCTGGCGGTAAGGCTCTTGTCAAAGTCCCGTTCGAAGTAGCGGATGGCAATTTGCCTGTTGTCAACCTTGTCGTTGACGGCGTTAAGACTCCTGTCAAGGTTGTTAGCTATGATGCAACTTCTGTCACCTTTGAGGCTGAGCATTTCTCCGATTACGAAGTTGGTCAGACTGCTCCTGTCGCGTCTGTCAACGGCACCGAGTACGCCACCCTCGCGGAAGCTATCGCGGCGGCGAATACTTCTACGGCTGAGTCTGTCACGATCACCGTTCTTGCCGATTGCGAGATTCCTTCCACCTACACGCACTACAATCCTCTCGTGCTGACCAAGGCGGGCGCTGTGCTTGACCTGGGTGGCAAGACTGTTACGCTCAATGAGAACATGGCGTTCTTCATCCAGGCGAACAATGCCATTGTTAAGAACGGCTCCTTCGCTCACGGTGCGACCAGCACAGAGACCGGTATGACGGATTACTGCCGTTACGGTCTGGTTGTGAATGCCTGCGACGGTGTGACCATCACGGGTATCACCTCCGACAACGGCATCGCCATCGGCGCCGATCCGGTAACCTATTCGGGCACTACTCAGCCCTACAATCCCAACGCCGGAGCTGCTACCAATGTTACGATCAGCGATTGCAACATCACCGGCTGGGGCATCAGCAATAACGCTCGCTTTGCTATCTTCGCGCAGAATGGTTCTGATGTGACGATTACAAGTGGCACCTACAGCGCTCATTCTTCCGGCGAGTCCGGCGTCCTGTACGCGACCAGCGCAACTGATGGTGGCGAAGGCGTGATTCGTGTCACCGGCGGCAAGTTCACCGGCACGATCAATGATGGTGGTAAACCCAGCAACGTTGTCATCACCGGCGGCCACTTCACCGTCGACCCGACCGCGTATCTGCCTGCCGGCTATGAGAGGGTTACAAGCACCGAGAATGGCTATACCTGGACGGTTCAGGAGAAGGCTGTTGCTTCTGTCAACGGTGTGAATTACAACACACTGGCGAAAGCCTTTGCCGCGGCGAATGCCTCTACAGATGCTTCTGTCACCATCACGCTGCTTGCTGATTGCGACACCGGCGCTGCGGATATCAACAACCCGCTGGTTCTGAGCAAAGCCAACGCGACCTTTGATCTGAACAACAAGACAGTGACGGTCAATAACAACTTCTCTCTCGTGATGCAGGGTAACGGGATTACCGTAAGTAACGGTAAGATTTACTCTGGACCGAATTCAGCTAAGAAAACGAATTACAACTCTTATGTACTTGTTGTAAATAATTGTGAAAATGTTAATCTCACCGGACTTGAAATGCTGGGTGGCGTCTCCATTGGCGGTAGTCAGTCCGATTGGGGTGAAAAGGCAGGCGCTGCAAAGAACGTGACGATCACAGCCTGTCAGATTACTTCCGGCGACTACTATGCAGTCTGCTCGCAGATGGGTTCGGATGCGACAATTGTGAGTGGTACATACATTTCCAATCAGAACGCTGTAAATAATAAAGGGAACCTTAGTCCCGCTGTTATTTATGGCAGATTTGTTGGAAATGACGGACCTGAAGGTTATATCACGGTGACTGGCGGCAGCTTCAGCGGTAAAATTGGGGATGCTAACAAAGACTGGATTGTTCTCAAGGGCGGCATTTACACCGTGAAACCGAGCGACAGTCTTGCCGATGCTGACTACGAAGTAGTTTCTAACACCGATTCGGCTACGATGGGGACTTATCCTTGGACTGTCAAGTCTCACGAGCACAGCTACGGTGTACCCACCTGGACTTGGGGCCGTATCAACGGCGCCTGGGCGGCAGCCGCGACCTTCGCCTGCACGAAGAGCGACGATACCCAGAATGTCCGTGCTGAGATCAGCGAAGATACGGCTCAAGGCTACAAGACCATCACCGCGACTGTGACCTTTGAAGGCAAGACTTATGCCGACACAAGGAACGAAAATGTGAGCTACGTAGTAAAACTTAACGGATCGGTTGTTAACAGTTATAAGTGGGGCGAGATTTGCTTGCTGACTTCTCCTGATGGACAGCCGAAACAGTGGCTCGACGCGAATAATACAGTTCTTGCTGATGGTCGCGCAAAGTATAACTTCCCGGTAACGAGCGATATTGATATTATTACGGTCGCTGCCACTGCCGATGAAACTGCTGCCGTTATCAGCGCCACGCTGACGACCAGCGAGAGCGGCAAGGCTGTTTACAACGTGAAGTGGTCTTTGCCTGAAAACTCGCAGAACGTAAAGGTAATGGTTCACCGCGGTGCAAAGAGCAACGATGTGTTTGCTGATCGCGAGCTTTTGGAGAACAAAGGCATCCACTACGATACCGGCTTGAATGTCCGCAACGGTGACTACAAGCTTACGATTTCCAATCTTACTCCCACTAAGTATCAGAACGTAATTACTGTGATTACGTATACGATCAATGGTGAGCAGAAAGAGCTTGTTGCTCCGGTTATGCATATTCGGGCAGACGGACAATCGACGAGCAGCAGTGACACAAATTCTTGATTCTGAAAGGAATAAGAAAATATGAAAAAAGCTTTTGAAGAAGCAAGGCTGGATCTCATGAGTTTAGCCGAAACGGACGTCATCTCAACATCGGCAAAAGACAGCGGCTCTTTGGTACAGGAAGATCCCATCAACGGCGACGGCGATCTCAGATAACCCTAACGCATAAACCCCAAGGCGGGCGGCATACGCCGCCCGCCGTTTTTCAGGAGAAACACATGAAACTGAACCCGGATTTTATCCTGCAGGAAATGGGCGGCGAGGCGGTGCTGGTGCCGACCGGCGAGGCGGCGAAGCGCTTTCGCGGCATCGTGCGGCTCAACGAGACCGCGGCCTTCATCGTGGAAAGGCTCCGGGATGATACGGACGCGGAGGCGCTCGTGGACGCGCTGGCCGCCGAGTACGAGGGCACGCGCGAGCAGTTCGCCCGCTCCGTGGAATTGACCCTTACCCAACTGCGCGAGATCGGCGCCCTGATCGAAGGAAAGGAAAACGCATGAAGAACATTAGACGCATTGCGGCTCTGCTGCTTGTTTTGGCGCTGCTGCTGGCGCTCACGGCCTGCGGCGCGGAGAAGAAGGAAGAGCCTGCCGCACAAACAGAGGCGACCGAAGAAGCGGCGGCGGAGCCCGCCGTCGAGCCGGTTGAAGCTGTTGACGCTTCGGAGACCGGAGACGCCGGCGCCGCCGAGGGCAGCGCAACCGGCGACGGCACAGAGCTGGGCTGAGCACTCGGGCGAAATCAGCGCACTCTGCGAATAAAAATTACAAGCAAAAGCTCCCACCCCTAAACGATCGGGGCGGGAGCTTTTGCTTGCAACAGCGCGTTCTTTACTCCGCGGGGAACTGGGAAAACGGTTATCTTGAGGTCATGGCCAAATACAGGCAAAGGGAGCAGGAGATCGAGGAGTTTATCGACCTTGAGCCTGTGCTGGAGGGTTTGTATATGGATAAATCGGCCTTTCTGGAGCCAATCAAGGGGGTGGAGATTCGATATGCCTGAGGAACTGATTCAGAAGATTGCCAACAATGCGGCTTTTATAGTCAAAGGCTATGGGGGATAAGAGTACAGTGGCGTTCATCTCTCGCGCTATCCATGAGACAATGGAGAGAGACCTGGCCAGGAATCGGGAAGAGAACTGATTATCCGATCCAAATCAATTATAGAGCCACAAAAGCGGCGCAGCCACATTCGCACAAAAACAAATGTGGCTGCACCGCTTTCAATTTGGTTGTGTTGTAAGGTTTATTGCAATAGGTTTATTATACCTGGCCGTTGTTATAAATATCCAAGCGGTCAATTCCTGCCCTGCGCGGCGACAGATACGGTTTCGTTTGAATGTCCGAAGGGGTGAATATCAGGATACTCCGACGGAGTTCCCGGCTCAGCGAATCCTTCTCCCACGGCGCCCGGCTCCTGCAGCGGGTCTTCTTCCGGCCGCTGGGGTGCCGCAGCGTTCTGCTCACCGTTCGGAATCGGAACACTTGAACCCTCCTGCCCTGAAACCGACATAGCTTTTTCCTTGTCGGGTTCCTCCGGCTGGGGAATGCGATCCTCTGTTGGCGGGTTCGGCGCTTCGCGTTCGATCAGAGGCGCCAGCTCCTGCTGCAGGCGCTGGGCATGCCCCGTCCCCGGCGTGTCCAGTTGCAGGCGCAGACCTGTGTCCTCGCTTTCCGGCTTCTCTTGCTGCTCCATATGCTCCACCGTCGCTCCGAGCGCGGTGTCGATCCGGTGGTGGCGAAGCTGTCTTGTGTCCATCTCCGCGAGCAGCGCCTCCCCTTCCTCGTTTGTCCCCTTGACCGCCAGCACATAGTCAAAACAGTTGATGGTGTATTCGATGGAGGTGTCGCCGTCCAGCGTGACGGTGCCGTATGGCATGGCGTAGGCGCTGCCCGTGCCGAGCATGGCGATGAGAAGTGCCGCCGCCACGCCGGTGCTGAACCGCTTGAGCATCGTCGGGGTACGCTTTGGCTTAACTTCATGCAGTTCGATTTTCTGGCCGATTTCATAGTTTGCGTTGGGGATGCGCACAACCCTTCCGCTTTCATCCAGCGCCGCGGCATGCTTCTTTTGTATATCTACGATGACAGCGTTCACAGCTCACACTTCCTTCACGAACTTCAAATACTCCGCCAATTGCGGATAGTCGCCGTTCAGGATCAGAACGGCCATGATGATATACTTCCGATAGCGATCCAGCGTTTTTCGGCTCACGCCGGAGGTCGCGGCCAGCGCCTTGATTGGAAGCTTGCGGGTCTTCTCCAGAGCGGCGAACAGGGCGGAATCCGTCAGCATGAAGCGAATCGCCACGGCGCATTCCTTCCGCGTCTTATCCTGCTGCGGGGAGCACTCTGTCAGGTCAAAGAAGCGGAAGCCATAATCAGAAAGCAGTTCATTTGCCGCCAGGATCTCCTCCCGAAGACTGTGGTCGCTCGCCTCCCGGCTGCTTTTGACAACAGCCAGGTACACACCTTCGGTATCCTCCTCCGGCTCGCCGCCGCCCTCCAGCACATGAGGCGAAACGGACACTTCCCGGAGGCTGTTCTTCTGCGAACGGTAGTAGTCGATCAGCTCCCGCTTGATGAGCATTTGGGCAAAGGGAAGAAAATCCCTTTTTCCTGCGAATAGACGTCCACCGCTTTCGAGAAAGCACACAGTGCGATCGAGAACTCGTCGTCGCTTTTGTTCACGAATCGGCGGCAGGCCGACGAGATTGTGCGCAGGATCGTCTGCTCCTGAGATCGGATCAGCTCCTCACGCTTGCCCTCGTCCGACGAGGCGAGAATCGCCAGTTGCGCATGAAAAAGTGGGGTCGCAGTGTTCTACGATCCCACTTTATCAGGAGTAGCTTAATATTACCTTTGGTTTGTGATGGTGTTGGTCTGCACACCGTTGACAATGATGGTGCCGCCGTTATACTGCGCGCTGCCGTCGTAATCGAAAGCAGACTGCGCCGTGATGTCGAGGGTACCGCCGTTGATGATCAGGTTTCCATTGGAGTCGATGGCGTCGGTGTCGCCCGCACTCACGGAGACGGTGAGCATGCCGCCGTTCATCTCAAAGCAGGTCGTATAGGCTCTGGTCTTGGAGGCGGCGTTGACGGCGTCATCGCTGGCGCTGATGCTGATCTCACCGCCGTTAATCTGAATCCAGGTCGACTCAACACCTTCAGCCGCGCTGATGCTGATCTCACCGCCGTCGATCTGTGCGATGGTGACGGCGTGGATGCCGTCATCGACCGCCTGGATGGTCAGCGTACCGCCGCAGATGTAGACATACCCGGTGGAGGCGTCGCTGTCGTCCGCCGCGTGCAGGCCGTCCTTTCCGGCCGTCAGGGTGATCGTCCCATCCGCGATGCAGATGGAGTCGTTAGCCTCGATGGCATGGCCGGAGGCGCGGATCACGAGCGTACCGCCGGTGATCTTCAGATCGTCCTTCCCGCTGATGCCGTTGTCCGATGAGCTGACCGTCAGCGTACCGAGGCCGTTCAGCAGCAGATCGTCTTTGGAGAAAACGACGGCGTCGGTGTTCGTCTCGCTGTGAGAGGCAAAGGCTCCCGTCACGGTCAGGCTGTTTTCCGAATCTGTTGTGGTCACAAAGACCTTGTCGGCGCTTTTGACATAGATGCAGGGGAAATCCGAGTTGGTGATGTTTACGCCGTCCAGAACGAGCTGTACCTTGTCCTCGTCTCCGGCGTCCACGAGGATCGTGACCTCGGTGACCGTGCCGCTGAACACATAGACGCCGCTGGACGTGATCGTGACGTCCTCGCCGCTGCTGAGGGTGGTATATACCGCCTCATCGAGCGCCGCCGTCTGTAACAGATCGCGCTCGGTGAACAGCTCGGAGGCGTCGATGGCGCCGTCGGAGCTGACATTCGCCGCCGTAGTAACGCTTGCGACCCGCGCCGTGTCTGCTTCTGCGTCAGTTGTCTCCGTTTCAACGGCCACACTGCTCTCTGCCGCAGAGGCAGGAACCGCCGTGATAAGCGTTTCTGTTTTTTCATCCGCTGCGGAGGCGCTGGATGCGCCTGTTCCGCATGCCGTCATAAATATCATCATCAACGCTGCCAATGCTGCAGCAAGCCTGTTTTTCATGTTCCTCCCGCCTTTCTGTACCTCGCTTCTTCCTTCTCTCCATACAGGGATACGGATTGGATAAGGGAAAAAGTGGGGTCGTAGTTTTCTCTACGATCCCACTTTATCACGTGAAGCTTAAATTTACCTTAAGGCACCACCGCACAATCCGCCTGCGGCATCTTCCGGAAAAACTGTGCCCTGATCTCGTCACTTTTTCTTGAAATACACAAAGTATTCCTGCAAAAATACACAAAGTATTCCTGCAAAAAAGTGCCTTTATCAGAACCCATTTTTTCTCGGAATCTGCTCTTGCCGCATTATGCGGTGTTGCCTTAAAGGATTTTTCCGTTTTTGCTCATCCGAACATCTGTCCGCCGAAATTCTGGCCGGGCATATTTCCGCCGGGCTGCTGACCGGGCTGCTGCATCTCACCGGGCATTTGGGGCTGCTGCCCGTCCTGCTGCCCAAGATTCACGTCCTTCTGCGCGAAGGCCGTCGCGCCCAGCATGGAAAATGCCAGAACCGCGACCATCAGCGCCGCTAAAATCTTTTTCTTCATATTCGTAACCTCCTTGGTTTTTGGCTTCTTGCCTTTTCACTTATCAATACGGAGGCCGGATGAGAAAAACTGGGGTCGAAGAAAAAAATTCTCTGACTCCACTTCTTGATTCAACCCGCGTAGACGACACCATGTGGAGCATCAGACCGGAATTGCAGGCCGGATCTGGTCGAGGGGCTTGCATCTGGCAGGTGTGAGCTTTGAACACCAGTGGACTTTACAGGAATATCTTGCCTGGCTGGCAGGTCAATTTCGGCAAGGAAATGGCAGCGCGGCGCTTCCTGTGAGCGGATCCTCGTTAGCTTTTCGTCGTGGCGCGCTTTGGAGCGCATGAGGATTGATTAAGAGCCTGCTGCTCCGTGAGCGCAGAGCGGGACAGCCAATACGACCTCGCCCTGGACGAGCTTGCCGAGTGTATCCCCGACAGAAACACCGTGGAAGATACCTATGGGACAAAGGAGCTTGCCGCGGCGCTGCTGCTGGCACTTGGCGTTACGGCCTACGCGGCGTGGAGCATCCATGCCGCCCGTCAGCAGGAGTTGAAGACCGATCTGCGGATCGAAGAAAACAAGGTGAGCAGCTACACGGAGTATGCCGTCGCGGATGAGCGGGAAAGCGGACTTGTGCTGCTCTCCTCCGTGAGCGACGGAGAGATCCAGCGGGTCTATGTGAATATCTCCCCGGTATCTGAGAAAGACGCGGGCGCGTTCCCACAGGAGACGAGCTTCGCCTGGAGCATCGAGGGCACGGAAATCGGCGGCTTTGCCGCACCGGGACTTCCCTCAGACCTCTCGCTGAGCGGGCGGGAGGAGATTCAGGACGCGGTTCTTCGCTACGCATACGACAAAGACACGCAGACGATGACCCTGCAATGCTATATCGACGTAAACTTCATCGAACAGGCGGAAAAAACCCTCGGCACAGACAGCCTGCCGCTTCTGCTTCACATGAGCGTCGGACAGGAGGAACCTGTCAGCTTTGGGCCGATCTCTTTCTCCCGGACAGAGGAGCAGAGCCGATACTTCGACTTTGGAAACGCTGTCTATCATGACGATGAGCTGGATAAGGGCATTACGCTCGTCGGCCTGGAGCTGACGCCGTTCAGCGCGGTCTGGAAGCTGCATTACGAGGGGGACGCGGCCTTCCATACCCCGGAGGCCGATCCGGAAGCCTACCAGCCCTGGAGTATGCTGGAGGACAAGGTCTGCATCGAGACAGAGATCATCTTCTCCGACGGCACTGTGTTTTCCACCGGCGGCGCCTTGACCACACCCTATGAAAACGGCACGGTGAATCAATACTGCGCCTGGGGCAGTGCGATCAACATCGACGATGTGCAGCGCATCGTCCTGGGCGACCTGGTCCTCTGGGAAGCCGAATAAGCGAAGAAAGAAGGGGCAGTGAAAAACTTCGTTTTTTCACAGCCCCGGTTTTCAGAATTCAGTTTTCAGACAGGACTCCGGAATTTGTATCGCAATTTTGAGAAAAGCGCCAGATTGCAATCAATCGTCATTTGTGCGGTGTTGTCTTAGGCGCATCGAGCCTGGTGCTGGGGAGCATGGCGGATCAGCTGATAAAGACCGCGGGCTTCGGCTGGAGAGGAACGTATCGGCTGCTTGTGATCCTGAGCGCTGCGGCGCTTGTTCTGAATGTGCGCTTATCAGCTCATTATGCTCCCGAGATGTGACGATTGACAGAAGATGTGCCGCTCAAGCCGATCCGAAATCGCGTGAACATCAGCACCGAAACATTTCTGCTTTTCTGCATAGTGGGACAGAGATCAAAATACGGAATAAAAATTCTCCGGGTCATTGTCGCGGAAAACAGTTGACACGATGTCAGAACGTTGTTATACTATGTTCTGACATCGTGTCATTATGATTTTCGAAAAAGAGTATCACCATGAAAACGGATACGGGAGCGCAGATCGCGCTTGGCGCAATGGTGAGCGGAAACGAGGGGGAAGACATGCCGAAAGGATCAGCGGAGCTGACAAATGCCCGCAAAGAGGAAATTATTGCCGCCTGCCGCAAGCTCTACGAGACGATGAGCTTCAAGGAGATCACGCTCAAGGAGATCGGGCAGCAGACCTCCTTTACCCGCACGTCGATCTATAATTATTTTGAAACGAAGGAAGAAATCTTCCTCGCCCTCTTTACGCAGGAATACGAGTGCTTCAGCCGGGAGCTCGACAGCCTCTGCGAACAGCAGGAAAGCCTGACGCTGGATGAGCTGGCCTCCGCGCTGGCTCACGCGCTGGAGCGGCGGCCGTTGATGCTCAAGCTGCTGAGCATGAATATGTACGATATGGAAGCAAATTCCCGCATGGAACGGCTGGTCGAGTTCAAGAAGGCTTATGGAGATTCGAAGGACGCGCTGGATCGCTGCCTTAAAACCTTCGTTCCCGGATTGGGCGAACAGGGGCGCCAGACCTTCCTGTATGCCTTTCTGCCTTTTGTCTATGGCCTGTATCCGTATACCAAGGTGACGGAGAAGCAGAAACAGGCGATGCAGGAGGCGGGAGTCTCTTATGTGTACATGAGCACCTTTGATATGGCGTATGACTTTATTCGGACACTGTTGGGAGGACTGCAATGATCACTGTAAATCTCTATTATACCGGCACAAACGGCAGTGCCAGAGCCTTTGCGGAGGAAATGGTAAAAAGCGGAACCGTCGCCGCGATCCGTGCCGAGGACGGAAACCTGCGCTATGAATACTTTTTCCCGATGGATGACCCCGAGACCGTGCTGCTCATCGACCAGTGGCGGGATCAGGCCGCCATTGACGTGCACCACGCTTCCCCCATGATGGGGCAGATCGCGGCGCTGCGGGAGAAGTACGACCTGCACATGAAGGTGGAGCGCTTTGTGAGCGACGACGCT
>CACZXQ010000077.1 GCA_902785115.1 Oscillospiraceae bacterium
TGAGATCCCCATTTTCCTTGGGGCTTTTTACGGACTGCGCAGGAGCGAAGCGATCGGTTTGAAGTGGGATGCTATCGACTTTCAGAACAACACGATCACCATTCGTCACACAGTCACATCCTGTTGTATAGATGGGAAAAAGATTCAAGAAGCGCGCGACACAACCAAAACGAAATCCAGTATGAGGACGTTGCCTTTAGTGCCAGTTTTCAAGGATTTGCTTTTAGAAAAGAAAAAACTGCAGGCTGAATATCGGCGTGTTTGCGGCAGGAGCTATGATAAGAGGTATCTGGACTACATCTGTGTAGATGAGATGGGAACTCTAATCTCTCCCAACTACCTTACAGACACATTCCCCAAGCTGCTTGAAAAGAATGGGCTGCGGAGAATACGGTATCACGATCTTCGACATAGCTGTGCCTCCCTGTTGCTTGCCAACGGTGTGCCAATGAAGCAAATCCAGGAATGGCTTGGCCACAGCGACTTCTCTACGACGGCCAATGTCTACGCGCATTTGGATTACAATTCAAAACTTTCCTCGGCAGACGCCATGGTAAATGGCCTGCAGAGCGCGCTCAGCGTAATCTCCTGAAATGGGAGTTCGAATTGCCAGCAAATAACTCTTCTTCTCTCCTAAAAAACGCCCGTTTTGGAGAGAATTCTGAAGCAAAAACCTGGCAGATTCTTGAAAATAAAAAGAGTCCACAAACGAGAAAACCCGCTTGTGGACTGGATTTTTGGCGGAGGGTGCAGGATTCGAACCCGCGTGGACATCACTGCCCTAATGGTTTTCAAGACCACCCCGTTATGACCGCTTCGGTAACCCTCCGTGTCTTTTCAGCCGATTGGTTTTTGAAAAAAGTGCCGTGGAAAAAGGAGAGAACTTTAGGAGAGAAGTTTCCCAAAATCTCTTTTCTATGATACCCGGAAGCCCTTGAAAATACAAGGTTTTTCGGAGGGCGGCTTCCAAAAGGGCGTTTCGGTTTCAAGACCGCCCCGTTATGACCGCTTCGGTAACCCTCCGAATGTGAGAGGATTATACACGATTCCGCGCCCAAATGCAAGCCGTCGCGGGAAATTTGTGGCGAAAGACTGTTCAAGAGGCGAATTTTGTGGTACATTGTTGATTCAGAATAAGAAAGCGAGGCGATCTTCTTGGATAAGAGACCGCAGGGAAGAGAAAAATATGTAACCAATAACAGCAAGGGCGTCAAACGCCGCGGCGAGGGGCTCAACATGGGCTCCGTCGGCGGGGAGGAAACGCGCCCCGGCTTCGGTAGGCAGCAGCGCATAAGCGATCACGGCACCGGCAGACCGACGCGCGCCGGCGGCAGCCGCAGCCTGATCGGTATCATCGCGGCAGCCATTCTGCTGCTCGGCGGCGGGGGAGGACTGTTTTCATCCGGCGTCCTCGGCGGGGATGGCGACAGCTACTCCTACTCCGAGCCCTCCGGCAGCTACAGCGGCGACAGCTTTAGCAGCCCGTATGGCTCCTCCTATGACAGCTATGACCCCTACGCGAGTCTGTTTGGTTCGTCTGCAGGCGGCGGTACGGCTTCCACTTCCTCCGGCGGGACGAGTTATGTAAACACAAACTCCGCTTCGCTGAGCAGCGATGTGGCCTCCGGCTCCCGCGCAAAGCGCACCGTCATCCAGGGGAACGGTCAGGACACGGTGACGGTCATGGTCTACATGTGCGGCACCGATCTGGAATCCCGCAGCGCCATGGCGACCAAGGATCTCATCGAGATGACCAAGGCCACGATCAGCGACAAGGTGAATGTGATCGTCTACACCGGCGGCTGCACCCGCTGGAACAACCAGATCATGTCCAACAGCGTAAACCAGATCTACAAGGTCGAAAACGGGCAGCTGCGCCGCCTGGTGTCCGATGCGGGCAGTGTCTCGATGACCAAGCCCGAGACGCTTACTTCCTTCATCCAGTGGTGCGCGGAGAATTACCCCGCCAACCGCAATGAGCTGATCCTCTGGGATCACGGCGGCGGCTCGGTGAGCGGCTACGGCTACGACCAGAAGTTCCAGTCGAGCGGCTCCATGACGCTTGCGGGCATCGACACGGCGCTCCGGGACGCGGGCGTGAGCTTTGACTTCGTGGGCTTTGACGCCTGCCTGATGGCGACGGTGGAGACCGGCTTGATGCTGGACCCCTACGCCGACTACCTGATTGCCTCGGAGGAGACGGAGCCGGGGATCGGCTGGTACTACACCAACTGGCTCACAAAGCTCTCCGCCGACACCTCCATGCCCACTGCGCAGATCGGCAGGAACATCGTGGACGACTTTGTCTCCACCTGCCAGAGCCAGACGCGCGGCCAGTCCGCGACGCTCTCGGTAGTGGATCTGGCGGAGCTTTCGCACACCGTGCCCGCAAAGCTGAAGGCCTTCTCCAAGTCCATCAGCGCGCTGGTGAACGAGGGCAGCTATCGGCAGGTCTCCACCGCGCGCAACAACAGCCGCGAGTTTGCCCGCAGCACGATGATCGACCAGGTCGACCTTGTGCACTTTGCGAAAAACCTCGGTACGGCGGAGGGCAAGGCGCTTGCCGACGCGCTGCAGAGCGCGGTGAAATATAACCGCACGAGCGCGGACATGAGCAATTCCTACGGCCTGTCCATCTACTTCCCCTATCGCAAGGCGAGCAGCGTGGATTCCGCCATCAAGACCTACAACGCCATCGGTCTGGACGCAAGCTACGCCCAGTGTATCCGCGACTTTGCGAGCCTTGAGGTCTCCGGCCAGGCGGTCACCGGCGGCAGCAGCAACCCCTATGCCTCCCTTTGGGGCGGCGGCAGCGGCTCAAGCTCCGGCTATTCCGCCTATGACGGCAGCGACATGATCTCCGGCCTGCTGGACGCCTTCCTCGGCGGCGGCTACGGCAGCATCGAGGGCTTGAACGGCGGCAACACGGACTTTTTCTTCGGCCGCTCCATGAGTACCGAGGACACTGTCGCCTATCTTGCGGACAACCGCTTTGACGCGGCCTCCCTCGCCTGGACGCGCAGCCGCGCCGGTGAGCTTGTGATCGCCCTGCCTGAGGAGCAGTGGGCGCTGGTGGAGGGGCTTGACCTCAATATGTTCGTGGACGACGGCAGCGGCTATATTGACATGGGCTATGATAATGTCTATTCCTTTGACGAGGACGGGAACCTTCTCGCGCCGACGGATGACACCTGGCTTGCCGTAAACGGTCAGCCTGTGGCCTACTACCACGAGAACAGCTCTGGCGAGGGGAAGGAGACGGTCATCACCGGGCGCATCCCCGCCATGCTCAACGGCGACTATGTGCATCTTCTCGTGCGCTTTGACGCGGACAATCCACACGGCGCCATTGTGGGTGCCCGCAGCGTCTACCCAGACGGCGAGACCCAGACCGTGGCCAAGAGCTGGCTCGACCCGGATACGGAGGAGCCTGTCACACTGCGCGTGGGGGATCGGATCGACTTTCTCTGCGATTACTACCGCTATGACGGCAGCTTTGATAACAGCTATTACCTGGGTGAGCCCATGACCGTGACGGAGAACATGGAGATCTCCAACGTCCCCGTGAACGCGCCGGTGTCCCTCTGCTACCGCTTTACCGACCTCTATCAGCAGCATTACTGGACGCCGACTCTGGAGATGCCCTGAATCAATCCGGCGCTCATCCCTGGAGGGATAATGGAATTTCTTTGCGAAAACAGGCGAAATTTCCGGAATTTGGTCAAAAGTTAAGAGAAATTATGTTTCTTTTTTTGAAAAGCTGTGTTATAGTATAAAGCTGTAAAAAAAGGACGAAACACCATAACATACAGCAGGAGGTATTCCTATGAACAGAAAGATCGCGCTGATTCTGGTTTTGGCGCTGGCGCTGGCTCTGTGTGCCTGCGGCGCGCGCAATCAGCAGCCTGACGTGGTGCAGGAGCCCGATGTGCAGAACGCCGCTCTGGACGGCGCAAACGCCGGGGACACGGCAACGCCGACACCCGTCGTCACGCCCACCGTCGTGGTAACGGCCTTCCCTGTGCCGTCCTCCACGCCCGCGCCGACGCCCACCGTCGCGCCGACGCCCACCGTTGCGCCCACGCCCGCGCCGGACGGTTACGCGGCTCCCACCGCCACCGCCACGGATAAGGAGAAGGAGAACGGCCACTACGCCTATGTCCAGGGCTCCGGCATCAATGTGCGCGCCGAGGCAAGCTCCGGCGATACGCCCATCATCGACGTGGTTAATCTGGGCGACCGTGTGCTGGTTCTTGGGGAAGAGAACGGCTGGAGCAAGGTCATTTTCAATAACAAGGTCGGTTATATTTACTCTCCCTTCCTCGGCGCCAACTACCCCGTGCAGAACCAGATCGTGCCCAATACGCCCGCCAACGAGGGCAACGCCACCATCATTGATCCCAACGGCAACGCAAGCGTAATCAGCGGCGACGATTCCAGCAGCGGTACCGGCGTGATCGTGCTCGGATGATTCATTACCCAGTGGCCAGCCTGACAAAAAAACGAAAAATCTTAAGAAATGCGCCCCTTGACAGGGGCGTATTTCTATGCTATCTTAACCGTGTTAGCAATGTTAATACAGTTAGGAAGGGGGATGCCGGATGATCCAGATCAATTTCAGGGATGCGCGGCCGATCTATGAGCAGGTGCGGGACGGCTTTCGGCAGCTGATTCTCACAGATGCGCTGCCGGCGGACAGCAAAATGCCCTCGGTGCGCGAGCTTGCAAGCCAGCTTACCATCAACCCGAATACCATCCAGCGCGCCTACCGGGAGCTGGAGACGGAGGGCTACATCGTCTCCGTACCGGGGCGGGGGAGCTTTGTGCGCGAGCGCGGCGACGCCGCGGCGGCGCGAAAGAAGGAGCTGTTGGAGAAGTTCGACGCGCTCACGGCGGAGCTCAGGCTGCTGGGCCTTACGGACGAAGAGCTGAAAGAACATATAAGGGGGGAGAGCCATGATTGAAGTCAGGAACGTCACAAAACGCTTTGATGGTTTTACCGCGCTGGACGATCTGAGCATCACCGTGCCGACGGGCGCGGTCTACGGTCTTGTGGGGCCGAACGGCGCGGGCAAGTCCACGCTCATCCGTCACCTCGCGGGCATTTACCGGCAGGATCGTGGGGAAGTGCGCATCGATGGAGAAGCGGTCTTTGATAATCCGGCGGTCAAGCAAAAAATCGCCTACATACCCGATGAAATCTTCTACTATACCCAGGCCACGATCCGGGATATGATGCGCTTTTACCGGGACGTGTACCCAAGCTTTGACACGGCCTGTTTTGACAAGCTGGGGGAGGCCTTTGACCTCGATCAAAAGCGAGCCATGCGCAAGCTCTCCAAGGGGCAGCAGAAGCAGGCGGCCTTCTGGCTTGCCCTTGCCCAACGACCCGAGATCGTCATTCTCGACGAGCCGGTGGACGGGCTTGACCCCGTGATGCGCCGTCAGGTCTGGAGTCTGCTGCTGGCGGACGTTGCCGAGCGGGGAACGACAGTGCTGGTCTCGTCCCACAACCTGCGGGAACTGGAGGACGTGTGCGATCATGTGGGCATCATGAACCGGGGCAAAATGCTCATAGAGCGCAGTCTGAGCGAGCTGCAGGATAACATCGTGAAGATTCAGCTTGCCTTCGCGGAGGATACGGAGCTGCCAAACGAGCTCACGATCCTGCATCAGAGCCGGACCGGGCGCTTACAGCAGCTCATTCTGCGCGGAAAAGCGGACGAAATCAGCGCACGCCTTGCGCTCTTAAACCCGCTGTTTCTCGACGTGCTGCCCCTGAGTCTGGAGGAGATATTTATTTACGAGCTGGGAGGTGCCGAGCATGAAGTCAAGGACATCGTTCTTTAATCCGGGCGTCGCCAAAAACCTGCTGCGCCGCTGCTGGCCGGTGTGGGCGGCCTATCTGGCTTTCCTGCTGCTGTTGTGGCCGATCGCGTCCCTGCAGCGGGTGCAGGACTATTCGGATACGCTTAACCGCGTCAATGTTTTGGACTATATCATGGCTACGATCGGCGAGTCGATGGTGGTGATCGCGTTTTTCGCCGCGATCGTCACCGTGATGCTGATGTACAGCTACCTCTACAACAACCGCGGCTGCGGCATGATGAACAGCCTGCCGCTCACGCGCACGACGCTGTTCTTCACGGCCTGGCTCACGGGGCTTGTGCCGCTGCTGCTCTGCGATCTGCTCGCGGCGGCGCTGTGCCTGCCCTTCGTGGCGGGGAGCTATCTCAGCCTTCGCATTCTGGGGCTGCTGCTTCTGGTGACCCTGTTCAGCAATATCGCCTTTTACGGCTTCGCGGTCTTCTGCGCCATGCTCACGGGCAGCATCCTCATTCTCCCGCTGGTGTACGCGGTGCTGAATTTCGCGGTGATCGTTGCCGAGATGGCGACGCGCTTTGTACTCAGCAAGCTGCTCTTCGGTATGAGCGCGGACGGTTCCAGCCTGAGCTGGCTGTCCCCGCCTGCGGCGATGATGACCGCCTGGCAGGTGCGGGAGACCGCCGATGGCGCGGTGTTTGTCTCAGGTCTCGGCATCGTGGCGCTCTATGCCGCGGCGGGGCTTGTTTTCACGGCGCTTGCGCTGCTGCTGTACCGCCGCCGTCCGATGGAGTGCGCCACCGATACCGTGGCCTTCCCGATCTTGAAGCCTCTCTTCAAGTACTGCATGGCCTTTGGCTGCGGTGTGCTGCTGACCAGCCTTGCCCATGACGCGCTGCTCGGCAATCAGTGGACGGGACTTCACGCGGCGGGGCTCACCGTGCTCTTCGTGCTCATCGGGAGCCTGATCGGCTACTTCAGCGCCGAGATGCTGATCCGGAAAACGGTCAAAGTCTTTCACGGCACCTGGCGCGGCTGGCTGATCTTTGCCGCCGCCTCGGTGCTCGTTCTGGGACTGACGGAGGCGGATGTCCTGGGCTGGGAAAAACGCCAGCCGAAAGCAGAGGAAATTGAATCCATCAGGCTCGACCGCACCGAGTACCGTGAGGCCGAGAGCATCCGCCAGATCCTCGCGCTGCAAGAGAACATCGTCGCGCACAAAGCCTATCATGAGACAAGCTGGCGGGAGCGGGAGCTTCCCGTCGTCACCAGCCGCATGGAGCTGAGCTTCGAGCTGCGCGGCGGCAAGGAGCTGCGGCGCAGCTATACGGTCTGCTGCGCCGGGGCGGAGCTTGAAAACGAAGCCTCCGACATGGCTGAATACCAGCGCGTCATGAACCTGCCCGAGGCGCTGCGCTATCGCTCTGTAAGCGAGGTGGAGGTCAAGCCCGAAAACGTCATGTACTTTGAGGCAAGCTATTCCTATTACGATCCCGAGACCGACAGCTACTACGGCGGCAGCGTCCGCTTCAGCCCGGAGGAGGCCGTGGACTTCTACCAGAACGCCCTGCTGAGCGATCTTGCGAACAACGCTGTCGGCCGCCGCTTCCTGTACGACGACGGCAAGCTCCCGCGGGAAACGAACGTGCGCCTCAGTCTCGAGCTCTACGACAGGGAAAAGGTGCAGAAGGGGAGTGCACCCTACGAGAAGCTGCACGAGTGGTTCACGATCACGGTCTATGAAGACAATACTGCCATCCTCGCCTGGCTGCGCGAGCACAGCGACCGGGAGATCCGGATCGGAGAGAGGACAGACTTCATTCATGCGGATTATTGACGTATAAGAAAAAGCATCCGGGCAGCGCCAATGCTGCCCGGATGACGGGACTTTTATCCTTCCTTCCAGCAAACACAAAAACCGCCGAAAGGCGGTTTTTGTGGTGGAGAGTGGCGGACTCGAACCGTCGACCTTCCGCGTGTGAGGCGGACGCTCTAACCAGCTGAGCTAACCCTCCAAAGCTTGCTTATGATAACACATCCTTCTCCAAATTTCTAACACATCCTTCTCCAAATTTCAAGAGCTATTTTTCACTTTTCTCAAAAAAATAAAAAAAGTAAAATTTCCTGTTGACAAGACGGACTTTGTCTGCTAAAATCCTAAATGTTCTGTAAGGGAACAGTTTGTTTGGCGGCATAGCTCAGTTGGCTAGAGCATGCGGTTCATACCCGCAGTGTCCCCGGTTCGAATCCAGGTGCCGCTACCATAGGGCGCAGCATCGTCTGCTGCGCCTTTCTTTAGGCCCGTTGGTCAAGTGGTTAAGACACCGCCCTTTCACGGCGGTAACATGGGTTCGAGTCCCGTACGGGTCACCACAAAACAGCTCACCGCCCGGTGGGCTGTTTTGCTTTATACAGGAGGCAGACATATGACACCCAGAGAAAAGCTCCCGCCGCTTGTGCTGGAGGATATTGAGCGCTATCAGAGCTATCACTGGAAGCCCGGTGTGATCGAAGACATTGTCTACCGCCGGCACGGGCTTCGCGTTACGAAAAACTGCCTGAAGGCGCTCGCGGAGAATAAGACATGCCCCAGGCGCTGTGAAGAGTGCTGCTGGGCCGAGGCGGCGGCGCCGCCGATGCCGGAACTCCAGCTTCGCGCGGCCAAACACGAGCTTCCGACTGCCACGATCGAGGAGTACCTGAACGGGAAACGCTGAATGTGAGATGTGAAAAATTTTTTTCACATCCACAGCTTTTAGCGCTTGGGATTTAGCTTTTAGCAGATATATTCAAACTTTTCAACGACTTTTAGACAGGTATGTGCCTGCCAAAGCGCGGCATGATTTTAAATAGCTTCACTTCTAAAAACCACGCGCTGAATGCGAAGAACTAAGGGGCTTTGAAGAAAACTCTCTTCAAAGCCCCTATAGGATTACACCATATTTCGATACTCTGTCGCATCGGCCACGCTGTCGGGCGGGAAGAACTCCTCCACCGGGAAGCGGATGCGCCCGAAGAGCTCGCAGGGATCGTCCTCGCTGCTGCCGGGGCACTCCTTGTCGGGCAGGCTGTAATCGTAGGCCGGGATCAAAAGCTGGGTGTCCCGCTCCAGGCGTACGAGGCTGAACTGTCCGATGGTGGTGTACCAGCGGCGGCCCTGCCCGTTTAGCACCAGCTCTTCGGGGAAGGCGTCGGTGATATAGCTCGGAATGTCCCCGGGCTCCAGCTCACCGGGCGGCACGGCGCCCGCGTCTACAAGCTTCATGTGCAGCGCGATCGGGTCGACCGCGTTCACCACCGCGATGGGCAGCTCGTCGCTCTCGCCGGTGGGCGCGGGCGCGTCGGAGGAGAAGGTCATGGAATTGCCCTCGCTGCCGAAGAGCATGACCCGCTTGTCGAAGATGGCAAGACCCAGCGCGGTCTCCCCGGCGGGGAAGGTCTCGGCGGTGACGCGGTAGAAATAAGTGCAGTCCACCGTATAGTAGCCGCGATTGAAGCTGATGGGCTCCACATTTACGTTGACATGCAGCAGCTCCGCCGAGCGCGGGCGGATGCTCAAGGCGTTTTCTATGTAGGTCTGGGATGTGATCGTGGGATAGACCCGCAGATCGTCCACGCAGTCCTTGTCGCGGCAGCCGTCAAAAATCTTGCGCGTGCTGACGGAAACGGCCTCGCGGATCTGCGGGACTTCATCGGGCCGGTTGGATACCACTCTCTCGGGCATATAAGCACCTCCATCAAACTGGATTCAGTACAGTCTATGCCGTAAATGAGATTTTGTGCTTGAAAAATCAAGAGGATGCAGTATAATATTTTATTATAGTTGATGGAGGGCGCTATGGACAATTTCGGTTTCATCCATGAAAAACTGGACATCAAGATCCTGATCCTCTTTGTCCTGCGCCGTCTGCCCGGCGCGGTGGATCCGGAGACGCTGCTTGAGCTGTGCCAGTGCGACGGGGGCATCGGCTATTTCGACTATTCCGACTGCCTGAGCGAGCTGGTGGAAACCGGGCATATCGAGGAGAACGAGGATGGCTATCGCATCACCGACAAGGGTGCGCGCAATGCCGACGCGGTGGAGAGCAGCCTGCCTTACTCGGTGCGCGTCAAGGCTACGCGCCTCATCGCCCCGGTGGAGGAGCGGCTGCGGCGCGAGGCGATGATCCTCGCCCGCCATGAGACGGACACGCTCGGCTGCATGGTGGAGCTGGGAATGTCCGACGGCAAGGGCGAGGTCGCACATCTGCGGCTTCTGTGCGCCGGAGAGGAACAGGCGAAACAGATCGAAAAGCGCTTTCGCAAAAACGCGGAGGCGTATTATCAGAAAATCATGGACTTGCTGACAGAAGCATAGGTTTTTCATATCATAGACGGCACACGATCGGTATTTTCTTCTTTCCGTTTCGCGTGTTATGCTTTAGAAAACGGAAGGAGAGATCGCATATGCAAACGACAATTCCCGAGGGCTACAGGAGCCTCTTATCCATTTACGATACCCAAAAGGCCATCAGCCTTTTAAAGCGCCTCTTTGAAGATCGGCTGGGCGCGCTTTTGAATCTCTACCGCGTGTCCGCACCGCTTTTTGTGGAGGAGCATTCCGGCCTCAATGACAATTTGAACGGTTACGAGCGTCCGGTGTCTTTCGACATTCTGCGCTCTGAGCACAAGGCGCAGGTGGTGCAGTCACTGGCCAAGTGGAAGCGCGTGGCCTTGAAGCGCTACGGTTTTTACCCCGGCAAGGGGCTTTATACCGATATGAACGCCATCCGTCGTGACGAGGACGAGCTGGACAATCTCCATTCCGTGTATGTGGATCAGTGGGACTGGGAGAAGGTCATCCTCTCGGAAAACCGGAATCTCGACTACCTGAAGCTCACGGTCATGGACATCGTGACCGCCATCTGCGACACCCAGGACACCATGCAGGCCATCTACCCGCAGCTTCAGAAGCTCGGGAAGCTTGAGCGCCGCGTCTCCTTTGTGACCGCGCAGGAGCTGGAGGATCGCTGGCCGGAGAAAACGCCCAAGGAGCGGGAGAACGCCTGGCTTCGAGAGCACAAGACCGCCTTCATCATCGGCATCGGCAAGAAGCTCAAGTCCGGCAAAGCCCACGACGGCCGCGCCCCCGACTATGACGACTGGGACTTAAACGGCGATATCATGGTCTGGAACGAGGTGCTGGGCTGTGCCTTTGAGCTCAGCTCCATGGGCATTCGCGTCGATCCCGCCTCCCTCGACCGGCAGCTCACGCTCGCCGGCTGTGACGACCGCCGGGAGCTTCCGTACCACAGGGCGCTTTTAAACGGCGAGCTGCCCCTTACCATCGGCGGCGGCATCGGTCAGTCGCGCCTTTCCATGCTGCTGCTGGGCAAGGCGCACATCGGCGAGGTGCAGGCCTCCATTTGGGATGAGCTTACGGTCAAAGCATGTGAGGCCGCCGGCGTGGTGCTGCTGTGAAAACAAAAAACAGGGGCTGTGAAAAAAGTCAAAATTCCCACTGTCTCCCGTAGGGGCGGCCCTAAAGGACTAGCTTTGCGTCGCTATCAGCCGCCCGCGCGGTGAAGCCGCGTAATAAACTACGAATTCGCCGTGCTTTCTTCGTAAAAAAGCCGTGTTATGCTGCCGGGCGGCTGATAGCCGCCCCTACGAGTTCAGGGACTTTTTTCTCAGCCGCGTTTTTTGGAGCGGATGATGGGAGTCGAACCCACCTTATCGGCTTGGGAAGCCGGAGTTCTACCGATGAACTACATCCGCGTGTAGATGGAGTATAGCACAGTCGGGAAAAAAATTCAAGAGTTAAATTCGGACTTTTTTCAGCGCTTTTTGCGAGTACGCTGCGATATGCTTACGCTGCCGGTGCCGGGCTGATGAGGGAACAATCGTTTGTGCGTTCTGTCGGATGCCCGGCTTTTTGATTTCCCTGTTGATTTTTTTCCGATATTCTACTATATTTAGGGTAGCAATATAGCATCAAAAAACTACCGTTACGATAGATTTTGAAAGGAGAAACATCATGGGTCTGATTCATGCCGCGCTCGGCGCCGCGAGCGGCGTTCTGGGCGATCAGTGGAAGGAGTATTTTTACTGCGAGGCGCTGCCGAACCATACACTTGCCGTCAAGGGCAAAAAGAAGGTTTCCGGCCGTTCCTCTAACCGGGGCGACGACAACATCATCTCAAACGGCTCCGTCATCGCCGTGGCCGACGGCCAGTGCATGCTGATCGTGGAGCAGGGCAAGATCGTGGACGTCTGCGCCGAGCCGGGCGAGTATGTCTATGACAGCTCCACCGAGCCCTCCGTTTTCGCCGGCAATCTGGGCGACAGCATCCTGGCGGTCTTTAAGAACATCGGCAAGCGCTTTAGCTTCGGCGGCCAGGCGCCCAAGGATCAGCGCGTCTACTACTTCAACACGAAAGAACTGCCCGGCAACAAATACGGGACTCCCTCTCCGGTGCCCTTCCGCGTCGTTGACCGCAACATCGGCCTCGATATTGACATCGCGATCCGCTGCTTCGGCGAATACAGCATCCGGATCTCAAACCCGCTCCTTTTTTACACCAATGTCTGCGGCAACGTAAGCGCAAATTACACGGTCGATCAGCTTGAAAGCCAGATGAAGGCGGAGCTCCTCACCGCCCTGCAGCCCGCCTTTGCCCGTATCTCCGATATGGGCATCCGCTATTCCTCCCTGCCCGGTCACGCCACAGAGCTGGCTGACGCCCTCAACGACGTGCTCTCCGCCAAGTGGCGCGATCTCAGAGGCATAGAGATCGTCTCCTTCGGCGTCTCCAGCGTGAAGGCCAGCGAAGAGGACGAGGCCATGATCAAGGAACTGCAGCGCAACGCCGCCTTCCGCGATCCCAACATGGCCGCAGCGCATCTCGTCGGCGCGCAGGCTGCCGCCATGCAGTCCGCCGCCGCAAACCAGGGCGGCGCCGCCGTGGGCTTCATGGGCATGAACATGGCGCAGCAGGCCGGCGGCATCAATGCCCAGAGCCTGTATCAGATGGGGCAGCAACAGCCTGCCCCGGCTTCTGCGCCGGTGGCTTCACCTGCAGCGGACACTTGGGTATGCCCCTCCTGCGGCAGCAAGGTCAGCGGCAAGTTCTGCCACGAGTGCGGCGCGAAGAAGCCCGCCGAGGTGCTGGGCGGCTGGCAGTGCACAGCCTGCGGCGCGGTGAACAAGGGCAAGTTCTGCGCCGAGTGCGGCGCGAAGAAGCCCGCCGGCGCGCTGCAGTATAAGTGTGACAAGTGCGGCTGGGAGCCGGAAGATCCCACCAAGCCGCCCCGCTTCTGCCCCGAATGCGGCGATCCCTTCGACGCAAACGACGTGCTTTGAAGCCTTTGAGAATGAAACTGCGCAGAGCGGCGGCCTTCCTGCTTGCCGCCCTGCTGAGCCTTGCGCTCGCCGCCTGCGGGGAAGCAGACCCCAACGCGGGTGTCTACATCTGCACCGGGGTGACCCGGGGTGAGCAGAGCCTGTCCCCGGAGGAGATCTACAACGGTGAAGTCCGCCTGCAGCTGCGCGGCGGCGGCAGGGGACGGCTCGCCGTCGGTGAAAACACGGGCGAGATCCGCTGGAGCCTGGAGGGGGAGCGTCTGACGCTGGATGTAAACGGCACGCTTTGCCCGGGAAGCCTCCGGGACGGGGAGATCACGCTCGCGTTACTGGACGACGGTGTGGTGCTCACGCTATGGCGGGAGGAGCGGATTCCCACGCTCCCGACTCCCACGCCGCAGCCGGAGATCTTTTCTCAACTTGCGGGAGACTACTACGGCTGGTGGGAGATCACAAACAGCGCGGGCGCGATGCCGGACACCTGGTATGACTGCTGCGCCGAGGCGGCGCTGAGCGAAAACGGCCTGACGCTCACGTTCTGGGATGAGCAGGGGACTCGAAAAAAGCCCATGGGCGTTCTCGTGTTCGGTGATGAAAGCCTGACTGCCGCCGATGGCTGGTTCTGGTTTGACAATGCCGAGGGGATCGAGGCCGCGTGGGACGGCGAAAGCCTTACCGTCAGCGGCAGCCATGACGCCGAGGGAGAAGTCTTTGATTTTGCACTCCATCTCCGCCCCTGGGGAGCGAGCTGGGAGAACACCGCGCAGCAGCCCTATTCCTACCGCTTCTGGTATCTTCCGCTGATCGAGGCGGGAGAAGAAATGCCCGATGAGATTCAAACTATGTTAGAGAGGTGAAAGCCTGTGCCCGCACAGATCACCAATTTCCAATGCCCTGCCTGCACCGGCCCGCTGCACTTTGACGGCGGGAGCGGCAAGCTCAAGTGCGATTACTGCGGCAGCATGTTCCCGGTCCAGGAGATCGAGGCGCTTTACGGCGACAAGATCGAGAGCGCCCAGCAGGCAGCCCAGACCGCCGCGGAGGAAAAGCCCTGGGGCTGGGACGCCGTCTCCGACGATTGGGGCGCGACGGGCGCCGATATGCGCGCCTACACCTGCCCCTCCTGCGGCGCGGAGCTGATTTGCGACAGCAGCACCGTCGCCACCCAGTGCCCCTACTGCGGCAACCCCACGGTCGTGCCGGGGCAGTTTGACGGGAGCCTCAAGCCCGACTACATCCTGCCCTTCAAGCTCGATAAACAGGCTGCCGTCAAGGCGCTCAGCGAGTTCTATAAGGACAAGAAGCTGCTGCCCAGGGAGTTTGCCGCCGCGAACCAGATCGAGAAGATCCAGGGCGTGTATGTGCCCTTCTGGCTCTTCAGCGGCACCGCCGAAGTGGACATGAGCTTCAACGCCACGCGCAGCATGACCCATAAGCAGGGCGATAAGATCATCACCGAGACCGATCATTTCCGCCTGCGCCGCGCTGGTGACGTGGATTTTGTCCGCATCCCGGTGGACGGCTCGGAGCGTATGCCCGACGCGCACATGGACGCGATCGAGCCCTTTGATTACAGCGAGCTCAAGCCCTTTTCCCCGGCCTACCTGCCGGGCTTCCTCGCAAACAAGTACGACGTATCGCAGGACGAATGCGCCAAACGCGCAGACGCGCGCGCGGCAAGGACTGCCGAGGATGTGATCAGTGAGACCGCCCAGGGCGGCTACGCGACCTGCGTACCCGAGAGCAAGCACATCCGCCTGCGCCGGGGCGAGGTCAACTACGCCCTTCTGCCGGTGTGGATGCTCTCCACCCGCTGGAAGGGACAGAGCTTCCTCTTCGCCATGAACGGCCAGACCGGCAAGCTCATCGGTGATCTGCCGGTGTCCAAAAAACGCTACTGGAGCTACTTTGCGGGCGTCGCCCTGCCGGTGGCCGGGGCGCTTGCGGCGCTTCTGTACTTCTTTCTTTGAGGAGGTGCGGCATGAAACGGAAACTTGCGATTTCGCTTTTGCTGGTTCTGCTGTTGAGCCTTGCCCTGCCCCTCTCCGCCTTCGCCCTTTCCGGCGGAAATCTCAGCTATGTCACCGATTCCGCCGGGATCCTGACAGCAGAGCAGCAGGCGGAGCTGGAGAGCATGGCCGCCGGCATCTCCGAGAGATACCAGTGCGGCGTTTACATCATCACCACCGAGGACTATACCAGCTTCGGGCGCGGCAGCATCGAAAACTGCGCCGAGGAAATCTATGACCGCTATCTGATCGGCTTTGGCGAGACGGGGGACGGCATCCTCTTTCTCGTGAGCATGGCGGAGCGGGATTATGACCTCGACGCGCACGGGAGCTTCGGTAACTACGCCTTCTCTTCCCATAACCGCGACACGCTGGTGGACGCCTTCGCGCCTTATTTCCGCAATAACGACTGGTACGGCGGCTTCAAAGCCTATCTGACGCAGGCCGAGCAGCTTCTGGTTCCGGCGGAGGCGGGCTACCCCTCGTATCTCGAGAGCCTGAAAGAGCGCGAAGCGGAACAGGAAAAACTTTTCAGCGCCGGAAAGGGCGTTGGCGCTGTCGTGATCGGCCTGCTCTCTGCCCTCGGCGTCACAGGCGGCATGAAGCGCAAAATGAAGACCGCTGTGGAAAAACATGACGCGGACGATTACATGACCGTCACAAGCCCTCATATGCGCATCGTGCAGGATCACTTCCTCAACCGCACCCAGACCGTGCAGGTGGTGCAGCAGGAGGAGCGCAGCTCCGGCGGGCATTCCGGCGGCGGTTACAGCGGCCATTCCCATACCAGCGGAAAGTTCTGAATCAAAGGGGATGTGAAAAAATTTCACATCCCATTGTATCCTTTCAATGAGGTGAACGTATGCCAAAACGGAACCTGCATCTGGGCTTTTGGCTCCCCTATGTGCTCTTCGCGCTGGTATTTCTCGCGCTGCTGGAGCTCAACAAAAACACGCTCTACGGCTGGGTGCTGGCGCTTTTGCTGCTGGGCGTTTTCGCCTGGTGGCGCATGGGCGTCGACAAGTGGTATTTGCGTCTCGGCGGTTTCGTGCTGCTCGCGCTGCTGCTGGCGCTGGTGCTCTTCAAAACCGTCGGCCCCGTGAAGCTCCACCCGGCGGTGGAGGGCAAAAACGGCGGCGTGACCGGGGTGGTCACGGTGTCGGACGGGCAGCTCACCGGCGTATACACGGCCGACAAGGCCGTGGAGGTCTACGCGGGCATCCCCTATGCCGCGCCCCCGGTGGGCGAGCTTCGCTGGCGCGAGCCGCAGGACCCGGAGCCCTGGGAGGGCGTGCGCGCGGCGGACAGCTTCGCGCCCATGGCCATGCAGCCGCAAAACGCCGCAATTTACAGCTCCCTCGCGCAGATCATCGGCTATCACGATTATAAAATCTCCCTCACGGACAACTACCGCGACGCCAATTCCGAGGACGCGCTGTATCTCAACATCTGGAAGCCCGCCGGGGTGCAGGAGAAGCTCCCGGTGCTGGTATACATCCACGGCGGCTCCCTGCAGACCGGGCAGCCGTGGTACGCCGACTACCGCGGCGAGGGGCTTGCGCGCAAGGGCGTCGTAGCGGTGAACCTGGGCTACCGCCTCGGCGTGTTCGGCTTTCTGGCGAGCGAGGAACTGCGGGCGGAATCTCCCAACGGCACGACCGGCAATTACGGCCTGCTCGATCAGATCAAGGCGCTCGAATGGGTGCGGGACAACATCGAAGCTTTTGGCGGCGACCCCGGGAACGTGACGCTCGCGGGGGAATCGGCGGGTTCGGCCTGTGTCTCGGCGCTCTGTACCTCACCGCTTGCCAGGGGGCTTTTCCGCCGCGTGATCGGGGAGAGCTCCACTGCCACCGCACCGAAGCCCACGCACTCCTTCCGCCTGCTCGAAGAGGCCATTGCCATCGGCGACAAGACACTGGCGCACTTCGGCGTATCCTCGGTGGAGGAGCTTCGCAAGCTGGACGCGGAGACTCTCGTCGCCGCGGCAGACGTAAACCACCACATGACCGTGGACGGCTATGTGCTGCCGCAAACGCCGTATGAGGCCTACCAAAAGGGCGAACACAACGAGGAGGCCATGCTGGAGGGCTTTAACTCGCTGGAAGGCGTACCCTTCCTCCTCTTCGACAACGCAAACATGAAAAACTTCGAGAGCAAGGTGCGCGCCTACTTTGGAGACTATGCCGATGAGCTGCTCTCGCTCTACCCCGCGACCACGGACGAGGAAGCCAAGGCCATGTGGATCGACATCTATTCCGCCGTCTTCTTCACCCACGGTCACGCCTGCTGGACACGCCAGGCGATCGCCAACGGCATCCCGGCCTATGCGTACTATTTCAGCAAGGAAAACGGACGCCTCGGCCCCTGGCACAGCGGGGAGGAGGTCTATCTCTACGGAAACGTCCCGGCAAAGTCCCGGCTCTATGACGAATCCGACCGCGCGCTGGGCGAACTCTTTTCCGACTATGTGGTAAACTTCTGCCGCACGGGCGACCCCAACGGCGAGGGCTTGCCGCTTTGGGAACAGAGTACGGACGGCAAGCAGCTCATGGAACTGGGGGAAACGATCGGCATGCGCGAAGACCGCTTCGCCGCCATTGACGCGATCCTGGACAAAATGCAGGGAGCGTAACGAGTGGCCAGTGGTCAGTGGTCAGTGGTCAGTGGCCGGTGAATAGAGAATCGTTAAGGTGTCGCTTCGCGACGGATTGGAATTCTCAAAACGGGGCTGTGAAAAAAGTCCCTGAAATCGTAGGGGCGGCTATCAGCCGCCCGGCAGCATAACACAACTTTTTTACGAAGAAAGCACGGCGAATTCGTAGTTTATTACGACTTCGCCGTGCTTTTCTCCTATATATCAGG
>CACZXQ010000078.1 GCA_902785115.1 Oscillospiraceae bacterium
AACGAACGCCGCTGGGCTGGCGCCCAGCAAGTGAGGCGGGACAAAAAGCGCCGAAAAGGGACGCTCACAGGCGGCAGGAGTTCGAATCCACCAAGCCTAGGGAAGCGATCCTGTATATTCTGTTCTCGGATCTGACTTTTCTGATCTCCATCAGCTCCTTCTGGCTGCTTGTCTATCCTTTCCGCATAAGCCCGATGGCGGCCAACCCCTTGACCTGGATCCTGCGCGTTGCCTTCGCGTATGTCACAAACAGAACCTGGGTTTTCCCCCAGAAGGCGGCTAAGGGGAAAGCCATCGTCGGCGAGGCGGTCGGCTTCGCGGCGTCGAGAGTGGTGACGCTTCTCTCGGAGGAGCTTGTTCTGTGGATCGGCATTGAGCTTCTCGGCGCCAATAAGATGCTGGTAAAAATCATCGCGCAGACCACGGTTTTTGTCGGAAACTATATTGGAAGCAAGCGCTTTGTTTTCAAAAAATGATACGCAAACATAGGGAACGAGCCATCGCAAAGCGGCTTTTCCGGAGGAACTTACATTGAATAAAAAAGCGACTTTATTTGAAACTCTCGCCCATGGTATTGTAAAAGGCAGATGGATCATCTGCGCTCTGTTTGCTGCGCTGATCGTTTTTTCTGTTTTCTCTGTCCGCTGGATCAAGGTGGAGAACGACATCACGGCCTATCTCCCGGAAGAGGCGGAGGCGCGCCGGGGGCTTACTATCATGAACGAGGAATTCACTACCCTCGGCACTGCCAAGGTGATGGTTCACAACATCTCACAGGAGCAGGCGGAAGCGCTCGTTGACGTGTTCTCTGAGATCGAGAACGTGGTGCTTGTCAACTATGACGATACGCAGGCGCATTATAAAGACGGCAGCGCGCTTATTGACCTGACCTTTGGGGACAAGGCATCTTCCGAAGCGAGCCACACCGCCATGAAGCATGTGGAAGCGGCAGTGTCGGACTACGATACTACGATCTATACCAGCGTCGGTTACAGCATCGCGGCTGTCCTTGCCGAACAGATGGCGGTGGTGCTCGTTTTCGTGGTGATCGTGGTGCTTGCGGTGCTGCTGTTCACCTCCAGCACCTACGCGGAAATTCCCGTGATGATCCTGACCTTCCTGGCCGCGGCGATCATCAACATGGGCACCGCGTTTTTGATGGGGACGATTTCCTTTGTCTCCAACTCCGTCTCGGTCGTCATGCAGCTCGCGCTCTCTGTGGACTATGCGATCATCTTCTGCAACCGCTATAAAGAAGAGCACGAAACGCTCGGCATCAAGGAAGCGATGGAAAAAGCGCTGGCCGCCTCCATCCCGGAGATTTTTGCCAGCAGCCTGACCACGATCGCCGGCCTGATCGCCATGACCTTCATGAAGTTCCGCCTGGGCGCGGATCTGGGCTTCAACCTGGTCAAGGCTGTCGCCATCAGCCTGCTCACCGTGTTCCTGTTCATGCCCGCGCTGCTGATGCTCTTTGGGAAGGCGATGGATAAGACCAAGCATAAGCGCTTTGTCCCGAAGATCAGCTTTGTCGGCAAATTTGCCTACGCAACGCGCCATGTCATGCCGATTTTGCTGGTGCTGCTGGTGCTGGGCGCTTACTATGTCTGCGGGCGGATCGATTATGCTTACGCAATGGAGGCCGTACCGGCACGCCATATGACAGAGCATGAGACGGCGCAGGCGGAGATCCATGAAGCCTTTGGCAGCAGCAACCTCGTTGCGCTGCTGGTCCCCTCGGGGGACTATGCCGCCGAAAAGGCGCTGCTGAACGAACTGGAAGCCTGTGACGAGGTGAAGTCCGCCACCGGCATTGCCGCCATCGAGGTCATGGACGGTCTTCACCTCGGCGACAAGATCGGCTACCGCGACTTCTGCGAGATCGCGGATCTTGATGAGACCACCGCGCAGGCGCTCTTTGCTTACTACGCGGCGGCGCACGGCGAGCACAGCGAGGCCACGGAGGATCTGGAGAATTACCGGGTCGGCCTGCTCGACCTGTTCCTGTTCCTGCACGATCACGCGTCTGAGGGCGGCGTGGAGCTTACGGAGGAGCAGAGTGCGATGATCGACGGGCTGTACAGCCAGCTCAGTATGCTCAAGTCCCAGCTCCAGAGCGAGGAGCACAGCCGGCTGGTGCTGGATCTGAACATGCCTGTCCAGTCGGAGGAAACCTTTGCCTTTTTAAGCAGGATCCATGCCATCGCCGCGCGCTACTACGACGGGGATGTGGTGCTCACCGGCGACTCTGTGAGCGCCAAAGACTTTAAGGATTCCTTCGCTTCGGATAACCGGGTCGTGGGGCTCATGTCCATCGTGATGGTCATGGTGATCCTGTTTTTCACCTTCAAGTCCTTCGGCATGCCGCTGCTGCTGATCCTTGTGATCCAGGGCAGCATCTGGATGAACTTTGGCATTGCCGCTCTGCAGGGAACGCCGATCTTCTTCCTCTGCTACCTGATCGTCGGCTCCATCCAGATGGGCGCGAACATCGACTATGCCATCGTGGTCTCCTCCCGTTATCAGGAGTTCCGCGAGACCATGGATCGCAGGGAAGCCATTATCGAGACGCTGAATATCGCCTTCCCCACCATCATCACCTCCGGGCTTATGATGGTCTGCGCGGGGCTGCTGATCGGTTTCCGGGTTTCTCAGTGCATCATCGCCGGTATGGGCTACTATGTGGGCACCGGCACGAGCATCTCTCTTGTGCTGATCCTCTTTGCCCTGCCACAGGTGCTGCTCCTGGGCGACCGCTTCGTGGCCGCGACCTCTGTCGGGCGAAACGGCCATGCCGCCCCCGGCTTCTTTGCGCGCAACCGCCGCAGCCTTGCCGTGGCGCTGATGAGCATCGCGCTGGTGCTTGCGATCCTCGCAGTGCCCTTTGGCATGGCCACGGCCGGCAATTACAGCGACAGCGTCCAGCGGCGCAGCGAGGAAAAGCTCAAGCAGATCGAGCGTCTTCGCAGCATGGCGCTTCGCGTGGAGGAAACGAAGGCGGCGCAGGGCGACTTGTCCTATGCCTTTGCCGAGCAGCTCATGACCGATAAGATCGGCAGCGAGCAGCTCAAAGAGGGTGAGGAGCAGTATCAGGAGGGTCTGGAGCAGTATAACGAGGGCAAAGCCCAGTATGACGAGGGCGCAGCCCAGCTTGCCGACGCCGAAAGCGCCTACGCAGCCGGCGCGGCTCAGCTTGCCCAGGGTCAGGCGGAGTATGACGCGGGTCTTGCCCAGTATAACGCCGGTAAGGCCGCGCTGGCGGAGGGTTCTGCCCAGCTTGCGCAGGGTCAGGCGGAGTATGACGCGGGTCTTGCCCAGTATAATGAAGGCCAGGCGCAGGTGGCCGCCGCCCGCGAGCAGCTTGCGCAGGGTCAGGCGGAGTATGACGCGGGTCTTGCCCAGTATAACGAGGGCAAAGCGGCGCTGGATTCCGTAGCCCCGCTGTACCAGTCAGCGGTGGCGCTCAGAAACCGCGTATACGAGCTGCAGGCGCAGTATGACGCCGCTCTCGCCAGCGGTGATATTGGCGAGGCAATCGGCCTCAGCGCGGTGCTGACCGCGGCGCAGATCGCGGCGGACGCGACGGATTTCAACGGCCTGCTTGCCCAGTATGAGGCGGCGCAGGCGGAGCTTGCCGCGGGCGAAGCCCAGCTTGCCGCGGGCAAGGCCCAGTTGGATGAGGGCTATGCCCAGCTTGCCGCGGCGGAAGCGCAGCTTCGTGACGCCGAGGCGCAGCTTGCCCAGGGTAAGGCGGAGCTGGATGCGGGCTACGCGGCGCAGGCCGCGGGTCAGGCGCAGCTTCGTGACGCCGAGGCGCAGCTTGCTCAGGGCAGAGCTGCGCTGGACGCGGGCTATGGAGAGCTGAATGCCGGCGGAGAACAGATCTACGCGGGTCGTGCCCAACTTGCGGACGCGGAGGCGCAGCTCAAGGAGGGCGAAGCCCAGCTCAAGGACGCCGAAGCACAGTTGGAGGAAGGCCGCGAGACGCTGGAGCAGAATCGTGAAAACCTCAGCGACAGCATCGAGGCGTTGGACGCGCTTCGCGCGGATGAAGCAGAGCTGGATGAGGCGCTGAAGCAGCTGCGCGGCGATCCGGCGCTTGCGGGGGTCCTGCGCCGCAACGCCGGTGCGCTGGAGAGCATCGACGAGGCCGCGGCGCACTACCGCGCGGCGGCGGATAGCGCCAGAACGCAGGAGCATACGGCGCGCATCCTTGCGATTCTGCTGGCAGCGGCGGCGCTTCTGGGACTTCTGGGGCTGCTGCTGGGCGTGAAATGGACGCGTTTCCCGGCGATCCTGACGGCGCTGTCCGTCCTGCTCGCCGCCATCACGGCGATCCTGTGGAACAGCCGCTGCACCGAGCTTGCACCCTGGGTGCTGCTGGCGGCGGTGCTGCTGGCGGTGGCCGGTGCGCTCAACACCATGCTGCTGATCCGCGGCGAAAAGATATGATAGTTTCAGGGGGCTGTGAAATCGGTATCGGTATCACAGCCCCGTTGCTGTGCTGATACAAGGAAATTGTAAACCAAAAGCAGATAATGCAGTTGACAATACGAGGGAGCTTGTGATATCTTTAGGGCAATACCGCATAATGCGGCAAGAGCAGATTCCGAGAAAAACCGAGTCCTGATGATGGCACTCATTGAGCAGGAATACTTTGTGTATTGCAAGAAAAAGTGACGAAATCAGGGCGCGGTTTTTCCGGAAGATGCCGCAGGCGTATTGTGCGGTGTTGCCTTAGGAAAAATATCATTCCTTCAAGGAGACTGTTCATGCAGAAAAACAAATCGACCCGCGAGCTTGCCTGCATCGCCATGGGGGCGGCCTTGATCGCTGCCTGTTCCTGGATCGCCATTCCCGCGGCGATCCCCTTCACACTGCAAACTTTTGCTGTCTGCCTGGTGGCAGCGCTCTTCGGCCTGCGTACCGGGCTCTGGACAGTTGCGGTGTATCTGCTGCTCGGCGCGGTGGGAGCGCCGGTGTTCTCCGGCTTCAAGGGCGGGCTTGGCGCGCTGCTGGGTACAACAGGCGGCTATCTGGTCGGCTTCCTGTTCACAGCCCTGATCGTGGGGCTTGCGGTGGATCGCTTCGGCAGAAAGCTCGCTGTCCTGGCTGTTTCCATGGCACTCGGGATCCTTGCGTGCTATGCCTTTGGTACGATCTGGTTTGTGCTGGTCTATACGCGGGAAAGCGGCGCCATCGGTGTGGGGACAGCCCTCGCCTGGTGCGTGCTGCCCTATCTGCTGCCGGACGCGGTAAAGATCGCGCTGGCGGCGCTGCTGACCGGGCGGCTTTATCCGATCCTGGGAAAAGGAGGAGCAAAATGACAAAGGACGCGATCTTGCAGATGCTGTGGCGGAACACCGATCGTTACCTCTCGGGCGAGACGCTGGCAAAGGAGCTTTCCGTCAGCCGCACGGCGGTGTGGAAGGCGGTCAAGCAGCTTCGAGCCGAGGGATACGACATCGAATCCGTCACCAACCGGGGGCATCGGCTCATGGAAAAGAGCGATGTGCTGTCGGAGCGGGGGGTGCGGCAGTTTTTGCAGGATCCGACGGTGCAGCCGAAGGTCTATTCCAGCATTTCTTCCACCAACACGGTGCTCAAGACCCTGGCGGCGGAAGGGGCGGTGGAGGGTACCGCGCTGATCGCCGGCGAGCAAAGCGCCGGGCGCGGCCGCATGGGGCGCAGCTTCTACTCCCCGGCGGATTCGGGGCTGTATCTGAGTCTGCTTCTGCGCCCGCGGCTTCCCGCGGCGGAGGCGGTGAAGCTCACGGCCTGTGCGGCGGTTGCCGTCTGTGAAGCGATCGAGGAGCTCTCGGGGCTGGAAACGCAGATAAAATGGGTCAACGATGTGCTGATTGCGGGCAAAAAGGTCTGCGGGATCCTGACGGAAGCCTCCATCGACTGCGAAAGCGGCGGGCTCAGCTATGCCGTGGTGGGCGTCGGCGTGAACACCGCCGTACCGCCCGGGGATTTTCCACCCGAACTGCGGCAGATCGCCGGTGCGGTTTTCGGAGAAAACAAAAAGCCGCCCATGCTTCGCAGCCGCCTTGCGGCTATGATCCTGGACAGGCTGATGACGTATTGCGCAAGACCCAACGATCCCGCGATTTTCGACGCCTACCGCCGCCGCTCTCTGCTGCTGGGCAGGGAGATCAACATCCTCGCCCCGGGTCGAGAAGCCGAAGCGGCGACCGCGCTGGCGCTGGACACGGACTTCGGCCTGCTCGTCCGCCTGCCGGACGGGAGCATGAGAAAGCTCAATTCCGGCGAAGTGAGCGTCCGGGTATAAACGAAGGGATGTGAGAAAACTGCGTTTTCTCACATCCCCGATGATATTATTCCTTATCTTCGCCCAAATCGAACTCCAGCATCTCGCCGCAGATGGGGCAGGTGATACTGCCGAGCTCCAGCGTCTTTTCATCGAAGCTGATGATCTCGCCGCAGGAAGGACAGGTCACATCGTAAATCACGCCCTCCAGCTCCTCGTCCTCAGCCTCCTCGTCCTCAGCCTCCTCGTCCTCGTCCTCGGCGCCTTCCTCCTCGTCCTCTTCCTCGTCGAAGTCGATGCCGTAGTCGGCAAGGTCATAGACCTTGTCCTCGTCCTCTTCCTCGTCGTCGAAGTCGAAATCGTCGTCCAGGCCGTCGGTCAGTTCCTCAAGATAGGCCAGATCCTCGCAGATGTCGTCGATCACTTCCGCAAAATCATCACCGGTGTTCCGGAGGTCTTCGATCTCATGCGCCATGTCGGACAGCAGATCGTTCAGCGCACTCCAGAGCTTTCCGTCCCGGGATTCGGGCTCCACGCCCAGGCCCTCGGTCAAACCCTTCAGATAGGCAGCTTTCTCAACAATCGTCATCTCAAAGACCTCCTGGTAATTAGTGAATAGTGATTCGTGAACAGTGAAGGTGTTCCCTTCGGGAACGAATTTAAAATCGTCGCGAAGCGACACCATAACTTGTTACTTTTCGCTTAAACAGCAAACAGGGGAAGATGCAAGACCTTCCCCTGTTTTCGAATCCTTTGCCGCTTACGCTCTGGACAGATACTCGCCGGTGCGGGTATCGACCTTGATGCGCTCGCCGCGGTCGATGAAGAGGGGAACCTTGATTTCGGCGCCGGTCTCCCCGGCGCGCCGCATGACAATCTCGCCTGCGCAGACCAGGGTCTCTTTATTCGCCAAAGCAATACGCTTCTTTGCCTCGATGGCGGCGAGAGTCGGTTTCAGCCCCACAGCGCCGGACACAGCAGTCACAACACAGTCGATGCTGTCCAGCGTAGCTGCTTCCAGAAGTCCGTCCATGCCGCTTCCGACACGGATGTCCGTATCCGCCAGTGCGACCTTCAACTCTCTCGCGGCCGTCTCGTCATATACCGCGACGAACTCCGGACGAAACCGGCGTGCCTGCTCTTCAAGGCGGTCAATCTGGCGGTTCGCGGTCAGTGCGGCAACGCGGATTCCGGTGTACTCGGCGACCGCGGCGGTCTGCCTTCCGATGGACCCCGTGCAGCCCAGAATAGAAATTGCTTTCACCATAATGATTCGATAACTCCTTTGTTCAGACCTTGACTCCGCCGTAGCGGCGGTCCCGCTGCCGGAACACCGCAATCGCCTTATCCAGCTCTTCGGTTG
>CACZXQ010000079.1 GCA_902785115.1 Oscillospiraceae bacterium
ATTTGCTGGTTTTGTCTAAATTTTGCGCGAATTCGAAGAAAGCGAAACACTTTTCGCCGGATTTATCATGTGGGAAGTTTTAGTAACAATCACAAAAATTGCGGAATAAAACGCGAAAAGTTCCAATTGGAGAACAGTTTTATATTTCCGCGATTTTCTCAAAGCGAAACATCCGGTTTGTTATCCCGCTGATAGGAGCACCAGTTGCCGTTTTCGGTCAGCTCCTCTCGAGCCAGGACGGTCAACAGCGCCTCCGTTTGTCCGTACTTTTCGATCTCCACAGATATTTTTTCGTAGAAACGCTCCATCTTTTGATGGTCGGAGAGCGTGCGCGGCAGTGAGAGACGTCCGTAGAAATTTGCCGTAAAGAGCGTCACGGCAGAAATTGTTCCCATCAGGATCTTCAAAACTGTGCGCCAAAGCTCCACGTTCTTAAGCGCGAGAGCGGGCTCAAAGATCAGCCCGCCGCAGAAAAGCTCATAACCCACGCCGAGCAGATAAAGCCCCACGCTCAAAATCAGCGCAAACTGCACCGCGCGGTCACTGACGGAGAGCTTTTCCCCCGCGTTCTTTGCCGCCTTTTGATGATATTCCCGCTGCGCCTCCACCCAGCAGGAGCGTATATCGTGTGTCTTTCCCGCCGCGTTTCCGATCGCCAGTGCGCAGAGAGCGTCCAAAATCCACGCGGTCTCCTCCTGCTGTGTCCAGGACAGCAGACCGGATGCCCGGATACGGCTTCCGGCATAGCGCAGATAGGTCTCTACCCGCAGGCATTCCGCCAGTGCGCGGTATTCGATATAACGTCGGTGACAGTCCGAACGCACGGCATAGCGCTGACAGCCCCAGGCGGCCAGCAGCATTAGGCCGCAGACGAGGATCATCCAGATCATCTGCGCCTCGTCGTACAGCAAAAACGCGAAAGTCAGCAGCGCGCTTGCCCCGGCGAGCAGAGCCAGCACGCGCCGATACCGCCGGGCGTATTGACGGCTCAGCCCGCCGGCGACGCGGCTGATGTTCTCCAATTTTTTCAAAGCGAAATCGCCCTCATACCCGGCGGGGAGCCGGGAATCTCCCGCCGGTGAGACTGTTGCGGCGTTCCGGTTGAAGTCGTCCGTTTTTCGCAGAATGTCCCGCACGGCCTCCCGATTGCCCAGAACGGCTACCGTACCGGCTGCTTTTTTTATGCGCTCTTTCCGCGGCGTGAATATGTGGATCACGGCCTCATTGCTGGCGGAGCGCGGGGACACGCCGGATGCGGGATCATAGCTGCCGTTCAGGGCAAAGTCCACAGCCTCCGCCGTACCGCAGCCGTGTTTTCCCGGCTCCCCGTCCCAGAGCGCCAGCAGGACATGACAGTGAAACGCCACATAGATCCCGGCCTGCCGAAACTGATCTGCCCGGCTGACGCCGCCGGAGGGAACGGTTCCCGTGTTCGGCGCGACAAACACCTGCTCCGCGCGCTCGCAATGATGGGCAAAGCGCGCAAGCGCCTCGGGGCTAAAATCGCTCTCGTAATCCGCCCTCTCCCGGGGAAGCACCGCAAGCAGAGGGATGTTCAGTTCTTCCGCAACATCAGCGCAAAGGAGATCAGCGCCCTCCGCGAGAGAGCTCAGCATCACGAGCGGCGAATGCGGACAAAGCGCGCGAAGCTTTTCCAACTCCGCCTTTACCGCCGCCGCAAGCGCCGGGCGATCCTGCCGACGGATCACCCGATGCCCGGTGACGCCCACGACAACGGGAATGTTGTTTCTGCTTTCCATACTCAATCGTCGATCCGCAGCTCAAAGCGAAGCTCCTGCCCGCTCAGGCTGTCGATCGCCGCCTCCATCTGCCGGTTCAAATGTACCAGTGTAAGCTTCTCCAATTGCAGCAGCGGCGTGAGGTCGGTCAGCTCCATGCTCCACGACACCTCGATCTCCTCCAGCTCCGGGTGTTGCCCGACAAAGGCGGCAAAGCTCTCGTTTGTCCACCCGGCGCCGGTCGCGCCGAAGCGGTGCACAACGCAGCCCTCCAACGCCGGTGCCCAGAGCGCGCTGTCCATGTTGTTTAAGCAGAGGAAGCTGTATTCCGGGATACTCGCAAGCGGCGAGAAATCCTCGCAAGGGAGATCGGCGGTATCGAGCTGGAAGCCGCCCTGCTCAGAAGCCGTAGTGAAGTCACAGCCCGTAAGCGGCGTCAGATCGGCGACGCGCGTATGGAAAATATCAAGGAAGCAAAGCTCTCGCAGGTTCTGCACGCCCTGAATGCTCGTCACCGCGCTGTCGCGCAGGCGGAGAACCCGCAGCTCCGGCAGCGCGAAGGCGGCGGAGGCGTCCGTGAGATGGGGACTCATCATCAGCTCCAGTTTCTCCAGACTCTCCAGCGTCTGCACGCCGTCGAGCGACTCGAGCGGCTGGGCGTAGAGACAAAGCTCCCGCAGTCCCGTCAGCTCCGAAAAGATGCTAAGATCGGTGACAAAACCCAACGCGACGGGGCTTTCCTCTCCGGTCTCGCGATCATAGAGGATCAGACCGGGCTGCGCGTTTTCGTCCTGCCAGTCCATCGCGTCCCAATCCTCCCAGACCTCATATCTGTTCCAATCCAAAAGCGTATCCCCGACAAGCGCGACGCTCTCGACCCGCTTGAGCAGCGCCTTCGGCAGGGTATCGAGCTCCTCAAGGCTCAATAGCTCCACCGCGCCTTCGAAGGGCTGCCAGCTCCCATCGGGGTAGGCCACCTCAAAATCACCGTAAATACCGTCCTCGACCAGCTCCTCCGCCTGCTCGGCCGCCTGAGGCGGAACGACCAGATGATCGCCGCCCAGATCGCGCAGCGGCGTCAGGTCATAGAGCTCATCCAGACCCACCAGAGACAGGTTGCAGCCTTCACCACCGTTCAGACCGCTAAGAAAACGCAGATCGCTGATGCCGTCTATGCTCTCCAGATATAGATTGTTGGCTTTCCGAAACGCCGTCATCTCCGGCAGCGTATAGATGCCCGTGAGCTTGAGCGTTTCGAGATACGCCCCTTCCAGCGCCGCGTAATCCATCAGACGGGGGCAGCCGGCGATATCCAGCTCCATCTGCCCGCGATCGCCGAACAGGGTGGGGATGGCCTCGATCCCGCTGAGCGAAGTGAGATACTGGCAGTCCCACAGCTCCAGCCGCCGCAGGGAATAGGGCTTGAGACCGCCGAGATCACGCAAATCGCCGTAGCGGATGCTGAGCTCGTGGATGCTGTCCGGCAGCTCGCTCAGATCGACCCCGGCACAGGCGTACAGCATCAGGTTGTCGATCTTCGCGTCCTGAATATAGGGCAGCACGGCGGAAAAATCCCCGCCCCGGTTCCCGTTCTGATTCCGCGGGTTGACGTGCAAATAATCGTAATTCTTGATATAAGCAAGCCCCGAATAATCCTGAATGTCCCCGGCAAAGCCGAGGCTCACGCTGCTCTGGCGCTCTGCGATCCCCTCCAGAAAGTCCATGTTATAAAGATTGCAGGAATACAGCCCGATGTCCCGCAGCTTTGGCAGCTCGGCGAGGAAGGAGGCGTCATGCAGGGCGTCGGGGTTTTCATCCCCCTGGACATGGATGTACTCCAGCGCCGTGCAGCCCGCGATGGGCGTATAGTCCCTGACGCCGGGGCAATACTCGATCTCCAGTTCCTTCAGCTTCTTGAGGCTCTCCAGGGCGGAAATGTCCCGCAGCATGTCCATGTCCCACAGCTCCAGCCTGTATATCGGCTTGTCGCGCAGGAAATCCAGGTCGCGCAGCGAGAGCGCTCCCAGCTCCACTGTCGAAAGCTTTTCACAGGCGGCAAGCCCCGAAAGATCGGTTTCGCCGTAGTCCTCTCCGTTTTCCAGGCGCAGGTATTGCAGCTGCGGCGGCGCGAAGGCGGAGAGCTCAGCCCCGTGGTAGAGGTCGATCCAGGCGTGCTGGAGCCTTTCGCAGTCGCTCAGCGGGGAATAGTCCGTGATCTGGGTAAGCTGCGCGTCAAAGCTGTTGAGCCTTGCGCCGCGCAGCCATTCCAGGCTGTCGATGTTACACTTGCGAAGGCTCACGCTCTCGAGGAGCGACGCGCCGCTGAGATCGGGCAGCGCCGCAGCCTGCGCCTCCACATTCACCAGCGTCAGAAAGCGCAGCTTCGGCATACGCTCCAGAAAACGCAGGTCGTCATAGCGCGTCATGGCGTATTCCTGCCCGTCCTCCTTGCTGTACCAGTGGTTTCCGTCCTCGTCCCAGGCATCATAGGCCACCCAATAGACATCAAGCCAGTTTTCCCCGGCCTCGCGGAAATCCGCGTCGGTGAAATAGCCGAAATAGTCGCCCACGATGACCACGTCCTCAATGGCGGCAAGCTCCTCCTCGGTGACGCCCGCGGGGATGTAGATCGGCGCGGGCGTGATCTCCGCCATGACCGGCAGGGCTTCCTCTTTCTGCATACCGCGCCAGACCAGCAGCCCGACCGCGGCGATCAGCACCAGGGCAGCCGCCGTCAGGAGCAGGGGCAGCCTTGATTTTTGCTTCGGCAGCGCGTCAACAATGCGCTCGGCGGTATGCGCCGCGTCGCGCTCGGCGGCGGGGATGATGTTGCGGGCGTAGAGCGCGTTTTTGATCGTGTCCGGGATGGGCGTGCCGTCCAGCTGCAGCGGCAGCACGTTTTCCGCCCCCGCGGCGACAAGCGCAAGCAGGGCTTCGGTTTTGCTTTTGTCGGCGTAGAAGGTCTCGGACAGCGCCGCCAGCACGAGATCGTTTTTCCCCGGTACTTCCCCGGACACCCGCAGTCCCTTGGCCCGCAAAGCGTCCAGCACCGGCTGCAGCGCCGCGCGGTCGGCGTCGCCGCACAGCAGATGGATCACTTTTTTGCTCATATCGCATCCTCCTAAAAAATCAGGCTTCCCGGATCAGCACCACCGCGAAGGCGGCTTGTTCGCTCCACTTCAGCGGCAGCATATCCCGGCTGACTGTCACGGTTTTCAAACGCGGCAGCGCCTCAAGCGGCGTCAGATCGCGCACATCGGTATGCTCCAGACGCAGCGTCTCCAGGCTCGGCAGCTCCGTCAGTGCGGAAAGCTCCTTCACCGAGCTGCCCGCGAGGCTCAGCTCCCGCAGAAGCTGATGCCCGCGCAAGCCGGACAAGTCCTCCAGCGGCTGGCAGATCAGGGCGAGCTTTTCCAGCCTGACCATGGAGGCGATCAGACGCAGATCGGACGCCTGCCCCTGGATCACCGGCGCTCCGTTGACCCGGCAGACGCCGGCCGCGTCAAACGCCACACCGTCCATGCTCTCCGCGGTCAGATTTCCGCAGAAATACAGCTCCGGAATCTCGGCGAGCTGCCAGCGATAGACCGCGTCCGCGGTGTTTCCCAGCGCGCGTCGGATGGCGCGCTCCTGCTGGCCGTCGGGAAAGCTGACGGCGAAATAGCGCTCCGCCTCTCCAAGCTCCACGACGGGCACGGGGCTTGCCGTCACGCGGGGAGCGGGCGTCTCCGCCGGGATTTCCGGCGCCGGGATCGGGCTCCATTTTCCGCTTGCCAGCGCAGCGAGCGTGCCCGCCGCCGCAAGGAAGAGCAGCAGCGAGGCGATCAGCCCCAGAACCCGCCAGCGGATGCGCTCCGCCCAAGTGCGGCGCAGGAGGCGGGGTAGAAAGCCCGAGCGCAGGATCGCGTCCGCCCGTTCCCCTGCGCTCGCAAGCTGTGGGATTTCCGGACTTGCGTCCAGAAGCTCATCCCATTTCCGGTCCGGCTCGGCATCCTCCAGCCGGACGAGCAGGATCGGCTTTCCCTGCCGGACCGCGGCCTTTATTTCGCTGCAGCAGTTGTGGGATTCCAGCGCCCGCGCGGAGAGAAAGAAAATCACCCGCTCACAATCCTGCATATGCCGGGCGATATTGGTCGGCCAGTCGCTCCCCGCGGGGATGCCCTCGTCATACCAGAGCCGCCAGCCCTGCTCATGCAGGATGCGGATGGTGTCGAGAACCGCGTGGGACTCGCGGTGCGCATAACTGATAAACAGGAAGGGTCGGCCACCCTCATAGGGCTTGAAGAAGCCGCTCATGCGCCGTCGCCTCCTCCCAGTTCGATGACATAGTCTCCGTCCGGCAGCTCGCCGCCGTCGAGCAGCGTTTGCTGCGGCAGCTCGATGCGCTCCAGAGCGGGCAGCAGAGAAAGCGCTTCCCAGCTTTCCGGCAGTTCCCGGAAGCGCAGGAAGCTGACCTCGCTTGCCCGCTCCTCCGTGATGGCGCCGCCGCCCAGAGCCTGGCGCACCGCGGCTTGCAGCACCGGGTCAGAGATCTGCAGTTCATCCCGCGCCGCCGGAGAAAACCAGCCGAACACCCGAAAGCCCGCGAAGGAAACTGCGGCCAGCAGCAGCGCCAGGGCGCAGAAGCTCAGCGTGAGCCTTTTGATAAGCGCCCCGTCATTCCCGATACGGATCGGCTCGCCAAGTATGTCCTGGGAAAAGCCCTCGGCATGTAAAACGGCGCTCTCCCATTCGCCTCCCGGAAGCTGATACAGGCAAACGTGCGGCACGGTCTCCCTTAGATTCATCGAGAGGCGGCGATCCTTTTCGTCCGGGTCAAGGCAGAGGATCGGCCGGTTGTATTTTTGATTGACGAGCACGGCGCTTTTGCTGTCCCGATCCGCGCAGAGAGCATCCGTCAGATACACCACAGTCAGCGCCGCCTTTTTACAGCGCTCCTGCCGGCGCAGCAGCTCCTCCGCGCTGCCCGCCGGTCCAACGCAGTACCACACCCGGCAGCCCCGCGCCAGCAGCGGTCGCAGGAGCTTCCAGACCCGTCCGGCGTCTTCCCTGGCAAAGGCAAGGTACAAATACGGCTGATCGCCCTCATAGGGAGGGGCTTGTTTCATCCAGTTCTTCATGCTTTACAAGCGGTAGATGCGAAGCCCGTCAAACTTTTTCAAAAGCCTGAGCATGCTGTTGAAGGGCTTCCAATCCTTGTCCTGATCCTCCTCCGGCAGGGAGAAGAAATGCGCGCGGATCTGCTCGTCTGTCGCCTCTCCGTCCATGGCCAGCTTGTGGCAGCGCAGCTGCTCCCGCAGTGCTCTGCGCGCCTGCCGGTCATCCGCTGCAAGGGGCAGGGTCTCATAGGCCGTGCCGTAAGTCCAGCCCATGCCTTGATGCTCGCGCACCCAGCGTTCATGCTCCAGTGGCGCGATCTGCAGCGCCTCATCGGGCGTGAAGGCCGTTACCATCTCATAATCCACCGGTCTGTCCGTATAAAAGCAGCCGAGGGCGTTGAGATAGCGGCCAAAGCTTTTGGCGCGGTTGATGCCGGAGAGCTGGTACTCCAGCGACTGCGCGGTAAACTTGTTTTCCAATTCCTCCGCAGTGGTCTCCGGTGGCATGTTCCGCCCGTGGAGCGCCACGGCAAAATCGTATAAATGCAGAAAGTTACTGCCAGAGAGGTAGGTGTGCTTGCACCGGCGGTCCGCCCGGCGGACATCCGGGCGGATATGCAGAGGACAGAACCCGGTGTTCACGATCCGTTCAATATCCGCCGTGAAGCGCTGCTCCTTCTCCGCCATATCGCTGTAAGCCTTCAGCCGGGGAGGCTTGCCCGGCTCGCCGCCTGCTTCCCAGGCGGCGTACTTCTTTTTGAAGGCGTCGATTTTTTC
>CACZXQ010000080.1 GCA_902785115.1 Oscillospiraceae bacterium
ATGGGTGCTTGATTTCAATTAAGTGATAACTGGTTGCAAATTAATTGCTGCTCCTGCGAGGGATTGGTTATCCTCATTCATGCGTTTGTCGTGGAAAACTCCAAATAAAGCTTCCCTTTTTGCCGCTTATCGTATATAATGGTAAATTAGAACAGGAGGGCTTGCGATGAACGACGAATTCAAAATCACATGGGGGCAGTATCAGCACGGCGAGCTGCTGGATTCCTGGCCCCGGAAGGACAACGGTGAACCTGTTGAACCGCAGTACCTCTGCACCCGTACCTGCAATGACATGGCCGATCAGCTCACGGTGAACATGCTGAGAGCCTATGGCATCCCCTGCCTCTGCATGGAGCGCGCGGAGGGCAGCCTTGGCCGCGTGGTGCTGGGCATCAGCGGCTACGGCGTGGAAATCTTTGTTCCGGAAACTCTTTTAAACGATGCAAAAATATTGATTGAGGAGGAAAACAATGAAGAATTATAAGGAAGAGTATCAGCGCTGGCTGGACAGCCCCGCACTTTCCGAGCAGGAGTGGGCGGAGCTTGACGCCATCAAGGACGATGAGAAGGAAATCGAGAGCCGCTTCTTCGCGCCGCTGGAGTTCGGCACCGCGGGTCTGCGCGGCACGATGAAGCTGGGGCTTCACCATATGAACGTGCACGTCATCCGCCACGCCACCCAGGCCTTCGCCACGGTCATCTGCGCTGAGGGCGAGGAGGCAAAGCGCAAGGGCATCGCCATCGCCCATGACTGCCGCTTAAACGGCGTGGAGTTTGCCCGCGAGGCCGCCTGCGTCATGGCCGCCAACGGCATCCATGTCCGCATCTTTGACGCCCTGCGTCCCACCCCGGAGCTGAGCTTCGCCGTGCGCTACTACGGCTGCACCGCCGGCCTCAACATCACCGCCTCCCACAATCCAAAAGAGTACAACGGCTACAAGGTCTACTGGTCTGACGGCGCGCAGCTTCCCCCGCAGCATGCCGACGCCATCGCCAAGCTCATGAACGAGATCGACATCTTCACCGGCTTCAAGACCTGCGACTTTGATGAGGCTTGCAAGGCCGGACTCATCGAGGTCATCGGTGAGGAGACCGACGAGGCTTTCCTCAAGGAGACCATGGCCATGGCCATCGACACCGAGGCCGTCAAGGCCGCGGCGGACGATCTCAAGATCGTGTACACCCCCTTCCACGGCTGCGGTCACAAGCTGGTTCCCGAGGCTCTCAAGCGGCTTGGCATCAAGCACCTCTATCCCGTGCCCGAGCAGATGGTCATCGACGGCAATTTCCCGACCGTCGTTTCCCCGAACCCGGAGAACCCCGAGGGCTTCTATCTGGCCGTTGACCTCGCCAAGAAGGTGGACAGCGACCTCATCATCGGCACCGACCCCGACTCTGACCGCGTGGGCACCATGGTGCGTGACGGCGACGAGTATGTGACCATCACCGGCAACCAGATGGGCTGCCTGCTGCTCGACTACATCATCCAGGCCAAGAAGAGCACCGGCAAGATGCCGAAGAATCCCGGAGCGCTCAGCTCCATCGTTTCCACCAGCATGGCCCGCACGATCTGCGAGGCAAACGGCGTCCACTTTGAGGATACCTTTACCGGCTTTAAATTTATGGCCGAGCGCGTTGCCGCCTGGGAAGCCGCCGGAAGCTATGAGTATATCTTCGCCTTTGAAGAGAGCTACGGCTACATGATGGGCGACTACGTCCGCGATAAGGACGCGGTCTCCGCCTCCATGATGATCGCGGAGATGGCGGCGCACTACCACCTCAAGGGCATGACCCTGCTGGATGCGCTGAAGGCGCTGTACGAGAAGTACGGCTACTACGCCGAAAAGACCCTGAATCTCGTGATGCCCGGTCTTGAGGGCATGGCCAAGATGAAGGCAATCATGGACGATCTGCGCGCCAACCCGCCCGAGAGCATCGCGGGCGAGGAGGTCATCCGTCTGCGCGACTACCTCGACGGCAGCATCGCGGTCGCGGGTCTCGGCAAGGTGGACAAGACGCCCTTCTTCGGCTCCAACGTCCTCTATTTCGAGCTGGCTGACGGCTCGAGCTTCATCGTCCGTCCCTCCGGCACCGAGCCGAAGATCAAGGTCTATCTGCTCGTGCGCGGCAAGAGCAGTGAGGACTGCGGCGCCAAGATCGCCAAGTATCAGGACTTCGCCGAGAGCATCGGCAAATGAGATTGCTGCTTGACCTGTTCCTGGCATTCGCCAAGGTTGGCGTGATGACCTTCGGCGGCGGCTACGCCATGCTGCCGATCCTGGAACGGGAGATCGTGGAAAACAAGGGCTGGGCTTCGCGCGAGGAGCTCATGGACTATTACGCCGTGGGGCAGTGCACCCCGGGCGTCATTGCGGTGAATACGGCGACCTTTGTGGGCTTCCGTACCGCTGGCACCCTCGGCGGCGTCGTCGCCACACTGGGCGTCGTGTTCCCCTCCCTTGTCATCATCAGCGTCATCGCCGGGGTGCTCAGCAATTTTGCCGACATTCCGGCGGTGAAGAGCGCCTTCGCGGGCATCCGCGTCTGCGTGTGCGTGCTGATCTTCAATGCGGTCACCAAGCTTTGGAAGAGCGCTGTCCCGGATAAGGCGGCGCTCTGCCTCTGCCTGGGGGTCTTTGTGCTCAGCGTGTTTTTGGACGTCTCCCCGGTGGTGTTCGTCGTGCTCTGCGCCGCCGCCGGCATCCTCTTTACCAGACTGGGGGTGCGCGGAAAATGATCCTGCTGCGCCTCTTCTGGGAGTTTTTTAAGACCGGGCTTTTTGCCGTCGGCGGCGGCATGGCGACACTTCCGTTCCTCTATGACATCTCCGCGCGCACGGACTGGTTTACCGCCGCACAGCTTGCGGATATGATCGCCGTCTCCGAGTCCACCCCCGGCCCCATCGGCGTCAATATGGCGACCTATGTGGGCTTCACCACCGCCGGCATTCCCGGCGCGGTGATCGCAACGCTGGGACTCGTGACCCCGTCTGTGATCGTCATTCTGATCGTGGCTCGCGTTCTCGCGGCCTTCCGGCAGAACAAATATGTGGACGCGGCGTTTTACGGTCTGCGCCCCTGCTCGGTGGGGCTGATCGCCGCGGCGGGCGTTCTTGTGGTGAAGGTCGCGCTGCTGAAGCTTGACGCCTTCGCCGCAAGCGGCGCTTTTCCTGATCTCTTCAACTGGAAGGCGATCGCCCTCGCGGCCGTGCTGCTCGTGCTCACGCGTTATGTCAAGAAAACCAAAAAGCTCCATCCGATTTTGTTCATCTTGGCCTCTGCCGTGGTGGGGGTCGTGTTTTCATTCTAAAAAAATGAAACGAGGTAATATATGAATGGTTGTTTAAAAGGTGCATTAACGTTTCTTGTTGTTGTAGTTGCTTTGATATTGTTTTTGTATTTTGTTGTCCCTTATGTTATGGGTTTCTTAGCGGGCCTTCTTGGTGTACTTTAAATATATCCGATTAAAGGTTTTCTACAATCACAAACGCCAGTACATAACTTAATACCGCGCTCAGGATGCGCCCCGCCGTGTGCGGGGCGCTTTTGATATCCGCGTCCGCGATCAGGGAGAGCGTTTGAAACTGCACCGAGAGCCCGCCCCAGCCCATCAGCGCCGCCGCCAGGGCGAGGTTTTCCCGCGTCGGCACAAGCCCCCGCATGGCGCCGATCCCGCCGCCAAGCTCAAAAAAGCCCGTCAGCAGCGCGCGGCACCAGCGCAGACTCTGCCCCGTGAGCTGGGACAGGCGTCCCGCAAGCAGGGAGAAGAAGCCGTTTGCGTTCAAAAGCCCCGTGAACACCGCGAAGCACACCACAAAGCCGCAGACATTCAGACTCGCGCTGACCGCGCTGTGCACCGCCTCCGGCAAGGCTTTCGCAAAGGGCAGGGGAGCGGGCGCGGCGAGTTTCGCATGGTTTCCCGTGCCTTTGCCGCGCAGCAGCAGCCCCGTCAGCACCGCCGCCGCCGCGTGCACCGCGTAGAGAAAAACGCCCCACTTGACCGAGCCGAACACGCCCGTTCCCAGTGCGCCGAGAAAGAAGGCCGGGCCGGAGTTATTGCAGAAGGCGAGGAGCTTTTCCGCCTCCCTCGCGTCCACCGTGCCGGCGTCAAACAGCCCCGCAATGTACGCCGCGCCCAGCGGATAGCCGCCCAGAAGCCCTATGAAGAGCGCTGTACAGCCCGCGCCGGAGACGTGAAAGAGCTTTTCCGAGAACCGCGCAAGCTTTACGCCCAACAGTTGGGGAAGCCCCAGCCTTTGCAGCAGCCCCGACACCACAAAAAAGGGAAACAGGGAGGGCAAAATCAGCTCCACACAGAGCCGGAGCCCCGCCTTGCAGGCCGCGATGGCCTCGCTTGACGCCGCGATCAGCACAAACAGCCCGCAGAGCGCCGCGAACACCGCCAGTTTGTTTTTCAAACGCATCACCTCTCCAATCCTCTGCGCCCCCGTAGGGACGAGCATCGCTCGTCCGCGGCGCAGCCCGTATAATTCTATGGAGTGCAAGCATAGCTTTATACGGACAGGAGGTGGTCGGGCTTGAAGAAAAAAGGCATCGTACCGAGTCTGGCAGACCGGCTGGAGCTGCCGGAGGAGGCGTTGGGAACGCCGAAGCTCACGGTCATCGACGCAAGCCGCGCGCTGATCGAGAACCACCGGGGCATCCTCGAATACAGCCGGGAGCGGATCAGCGTGAGCCTCGGCAAGCGGCAGGTGAGCCTGATGGGGCGGGAGCTTCGCATCGCCGCCATGAACCGGAAGGAGCTGCTGATCCGGGGCGAATTACAGGACATAACATGGAGCTAATGGTATGATGAAGCTATCTTATCGGATACGGGGCGAAGCGGCGGCGGAGATTTTCGGCGTCTTTCCCGAGGCGGCGGTGAACCGCGCCATCGAGAGCGGGATCGCGCTGCGCCGCGTGAAGGCGCTCGACGGGCAGACCATCCGCTGCGCGCTGGACGAGGAAAACCTGGAGAACCTGCGCGCGATCTGTGATCGCTGCCAGTGCGAGCTTCGGCTGCTGTCGCTCCGGGGCGGAAGCCGGGATCGAAAGCTCCTGCGCCGCCGTGTGTGGCTGCCGCTGACGGCGCTTGTGATGGCGGGGCTGCTGTGCGTCTCGTCGCTCTTTGTCTGGGATGTGGAGATCTACGGCAACGAGCGCGTGAGCCGGGGCGAGATCGAGCGCGCGCTGCATGACGCGGGGCTCCGGTGCGGCTGCTTCTGGCCGGCGTTGGAGACGGATCTTGTGCGCAGCAAAACGCTCTGCCGCCTGCCGTCGCTTGCGTGGCTCGGCGTGAACGTCAACGGCTCGCGCGCCGTGGTGCTGGTGCAGGAGCGCTCGGAGAAGCCGGAAATCTACATCCAAAGCGCGGCCTGCGATCTTGTCGCGTCCCGGACGGGCATCGTGCGGCGCGTGTCGGTGCTAAACGGCAAAGCGCTGGTGCAGCCGGGTTCAGCGGTGCGGGAGGGGGAAACGCTTGTCAGCGGCGCGCCGGAAAATCTCATGGGCACAGCCCGCCTTGTGCGCGCAAGAGCCGAGGTCTGGGCAGACACCTGGTATGAGCTGACGGCGGTTTGCCCCCAGCCGGAGAGCCAAAAAGGGGAGGACGGATGGAAAAGGCGGCGTTTCGCCCTCGTGATCGGAGAAAATCGCATAAATTTTTACGGAAAGAGTAGAAAGATGCTTGACGGATATGATAAAATTGTGCATGAATATCAATTGGGAGTCAGCGGGCTCTTTGCCCTGCCGATCTCGCTTGTGTGCGAGACGGTGATCCCCCATCGAGCGGCGAAGACGCAGCCCTTTGACCCCGCCGAAACCGAGGCGCGGCTGGAGGCCTATCTGCAGAGCCGTATCCGCGGTGAGATCGTGAGCCGCAGCTTCTCCGCCGTGGAGAAGGACGGCGCGGTCTATGTGACCATGCGCGCCCAATGCTATGAAGACATCGCGCGCGTACAAGAGACAACAACAGAGGCGGAGGCTCCTTCGCCGTGAAAGGATACCCTATGATCGAAAAAACCATGGAAGTCGAACGGATGGAGCATGTGATCAGCGTGTTCGGCTCCTTTGACCAGAACCTGCGCATCATCGAGACGGAGTTGGGCGTGAAGGTGCTGAGCCGGGACGACAAGCTCCACATCTGCGGCGAGGCGGAGGACGTGATGCTCGCGGAAAAGGCGATCGCCGGTCTGCTGACGCTCGCCGCCAAGGGCGAGAACATCGACGCGCAGAACGTGCGCTACATCCTCAAGCTGGTGAGCGAGGGGAAGGAGACCAAAATCAGCGAGCTCGCCGGGGACGTGATCTGCATCACCGCCAAGGGCAAGCCCATCAAGCCCAAGACGCTCGGGCAGAAGACCTATTGCGAGGCCATTGCGAACAATACGATCACCCTCGGCATCGGCCCTGCCGGTACGGGCAAGACCTATCTCGCCGTCGCGGCGGCGGTGGCGGCATTTCGTGCCGAGGAGGTCAACCGCATCATCCTGACCCGCCCCGCCGTGGAGGCGGGCGAGCGGCTGGGCTTTCTCCCGGGTGATCTGCAGAGCAAGGTCGACCCCTACCTGCGCCCGCTGTACGACGCGCTCTTTGATATGCTGGGCGCCGACACCTATCAGAAATATCTCGAGCGCGGGAACATCGAGGTCGCGCCGCTGGCCTATATGCGCGGCAGAACGCTCGATGACAGCTTCATCATCCTGGACGAGGCGCAGAACACCTCACGCGAACAGATGAAGATGTTCCTGACGCGCATCGGCTTCGGCTCCAAGGTCGTCATCACCGGCGACGTGACGCAGATCGACCTGCCCGAGGATAAGGTCAGCGGCCTCAAGGTCGCCATGAAGGTGCTCGACGGCATTGACGACATTGCCATCTGCAAGCTCACCGGCGCGGACGTGGTGCGCCACCAGCTCGTGCAGAAGATCATCGAAGCCTATGAGGTCTACGACAAGAAAAATCCCACGGAACCTGCCAAACGACAGCCGCCGAAGCGCTTTAAGAAGGCGTAGAGTAAGGAGAGAGACGAGATGGAGCATGAAGTGTATGTGAGCCGGGAAGTGAAGAACCTCGGACACCGCAACGCCGCCGCGCTCATCAAGAAGGCGGTGAAGATGGCGCTGGACGCCGAGGGGGTGGACACGCCCTGCATCGTGAGCGTGATGCTGAGCGATGAGGAGGGCATCCGCCGCGTGAACGCGGAATTTCGCGGCATCGACAGCGCGACGGACGTGCTGAGCTTCCCCTTGAACGAGCTGAGGCCCGGCCAATTTGACGCGGGTGCCTGCGAGCGTGACCCGGAGACCGGTTCGGTCATGCTGGGGGACATGATGATCTCTCTGCCCCGCTGCGAAAAGCAGGGGGAGGAGTTCGGCCACGGCTTTGAGCGGGAGATTATGTACCTCACGGTGCACTCCGTGCTGCACCTGCTGGGCTATGACCATGTGGACGAAGGAGCGATGAAGGCGCAGATGCGCGTGCGGGAAAAGCTCATTATGGGCGATTAAGGCAATACCGCATAATGCGGCAAGAGCAGATTCCGAGAAAAACCGAGTTCTGATGATGGCACTTTTTCGCAGGAATACTTTGTGTATTGCAAGAAAA
>CACZXQ010000081.1 GCA_902785115.1 Oscillospiraceae bacterium
CATCTCCTCCATCAAGCGCGAGATGGGCACCGACCACCGCGTCACCATCGACGAGAAGAAGTACACCCCGCAGGAGATCAGCGCCATGATCCTCCAGAAACTCAAGGCAGACGCCGAGAGCTATCTGGGCGGCGCGGTCACCGAGGCGGTCATCACCGTCCCTGCGTACTTCACCGACTCCCAGCGTCAGGCCACCAAGGACGCGGGCAAGATCGCGGGCCTTGAGGTCAAGCGCATCATCAACGAGCCGACGGCCGCGGCGCTGGCCTACGGCGTGGACAAGGAGGGCCAGCCCCAGAAGATCATGGTCTACGACCTCGGCGGCGGCACCTTCGACGTGTCCATCCTCGACATTGACGACGGCGTCATCGAGGTGCTGGCCACCGCGGGCAACAACCGCCTCGGCGGCGATGACTTCGACGAGTGCATCATGAAGTATCTGGTCGAGGAGTTCAAGAAGGCCGAGGGCATCGACCTCTCCGGCGACAAGGTCGCCATGCAGCGCCTCAAGGAGGCCGCAGAGAAGGCCAAGATCGAGCTCTCCGGCGTCACCACCTCCAACATCAACCTGCCGTACATCACGGCGGACGCCACCGGCCCGAAGCATTTGGACGTGACGCTGACGCGCGCGAAGTTCAACGAGCTGACCGCGCATCTGGTGGAGGCCACCATGGGCCCCGTGCGTCAGGCCATGAGCGACGCGGGGCTCAAGGCAAGCGACCTCGCCAAGGTGCTGATGGTGGGCGGCTCCAGCCGTATTCCCGCCGTGCAGGACGCCGTGAAGAACTTCACCGGCAAGGAGCCGTTCAAGGGTATCAACCCCGACGAGTGCGTCGCCATGGGCGCCGCGTTGCAGGCGGGCGTGCTGACCGGCGACGTTAAGGGCCTGCTGCTGCTCGACGTCACCCCGCTGAGCCTCGGCATTGAGACCATGGGCGGCGTGTGCACCAAGCTCATCGAGCGCAACACCACCATCCCCGTCAAGAAGAGCCAGATCTTCTCCACCGCCGCGGACGGCCAGACCAGCGTTGAGGTCAACGTCCTGCAAGGCGAGCGCGAGATGGCGGCCGCGAACAAGAGCCTCGGCCGCTTCCATCTGGACGGCATCGCTCCGGCGCGCCGCGGCGTACCGCAGATCGAGGTCACGTTCGACATCGACGCCAACGGCATCGTGAACGTCAGCGCCAAGGATCTCGGCACCGGCCAGGAGCAGCACATCACCATCACCGCGTCCTCCAACATGAGCAAGGAGGACATCGAGAAGGCGGTCAAGGAAGCGGAGCAGTACGCCGCCGAGGACGCCAAGGCCAAGGAGAAGGTCGAGATCCGCAACCAAGCCGATCAGCTGCTGTATCAGAGCGAGAAGACACTTGGCGAGCTTGGTGACAAGATTTCCACTGAGGAGAAAGCCAAGATCCAAGACAGCATCCACAAGCTCAATGAGGTGCTAAATAGCGATAACAGCGACGCCATCAAAGCGGCGACAGACGAGCTGACGCAGCTGTTCTACGCGATGAGCGAGAAGCTGTACAGCAGCAAGGATGGGCAGGGCGCTCCTAACGCGGGACCGTCTGAGGCGGCAAATGCTGATGACGTCTATGATGCAGACTACAAGGTCGTGGATGACGATAATGCCTGAGAAAGCTGATGCGAGAGGACGGTATACGACCGTCCTCCTTCGCATAGCTGGGAGGTGAAACTATGGCGAGTAACAAACGAGACTATTACGAGGTGCTCGGACTGCATAAGGGCGCCTCGTCAGATGAGATCAAGAAAGCATATAAGAAGCTGGCTCGAAAATACCATCCGGACATGAACCCCGGCGACAAAGCCGCCGAAGAGAAGTTCAAGGAGATCAATGAGGCGAATGAGGTGCTGACGGACCCCGAAAAGAAGTCCCGCTATGACCAATTCGGCTTTGCTGGTGTCGATCCGAACTTCTCGCCGGAAGCAGCTAACGCAGGATTCCACGGAGGTCCAGGCTTCACTGGCAGCATGGATTTCGACTTGGACGACCTTGGCGACCTGTTTGGAGGCATTTTCGGAGGAGGCTTCGGCAGCGCGTCACGAACGCGGGGACGTACCAATGGTGCGCAACGTGGCGAATCCCTTCGTACCAATATCAGTATCAGCTTCGAAGAAGCATGCTTCGGCTGCGAAAAGGACATACGCATCGAGCGCATCGAACCCTGCGCCACATGCAAGGGGACCGGCTGCGCGCCTGGGATGACAGCTGAGATCTGCCCTGATTGCGGAGGCAGCGGAGCCATCCAGAAAAGGCAGCAGACGCCGCTCGGCTTCATGTCGACGGCTGCGCCGTGCGCCCGATGCCACGGCACAGGTAAGATCATCCATCAGCCATGCAAGACCTGCGGTGGCAAGGGCGCAGTGAGGAAGCGCAAAACGATTCATGTGAAGATCCCTGCGGGAATCGGCGACGGGCAGACCGTCACGCTGCGCGGGCAGGGGAACATGGGCAAGAACGGTGGTCCCGCAGGAGACCTTCTGATCGTCGTGAATGTGCGGCAGCATGAAATGTTCCATCGAGACGGCGCGGATATCCGTTGTGAAATCCCCATTTCATTTGCTCAGGCTGCGTTGGGCGCAGAGATCGAGGTCAAGACGATCGACGGCAAGGTGAAGTATAAAGTACCCGCAGGAACACAGTCCGGAGCCACCTTCCGGCTCAAAGGGAAGGGCGTCCCCTCCGGACACGGGCGCGGCGACCAATATGTCACCGTCCGCGTAACGACGCCGAGGAATCTGTCTGCCGCACAGGCAGAACTGCTTCGTAAATTTGACGCAGCGCTCGGCATGAACAATTATCAGGGGAAGGGAGCGTAAGCAAAAATGGATATGCTGGAAAAAGAGAATGAGACGCCAATGGAGCGCGCCCTTGTATCGCGCGTTTCCAAAAAAGAGCTGAGCCGCTGGGTGGAGGAAAACGCCCTTGCATATAAGGAGCTGATGGCGTATTACCGCACAGCGGCAGCCATGATGGAGGCAAAGATCCAGCGCGCCCGTGATGAGCTCTTGCTGGACTACGGCTCCGACCCTGTTGAAGAGGTGGCTACTCAGATCAAATCCGCCGATGAGATCGTGGATCAGCTTCTTGCCGCCGGCGCGCCGCTGACTGCAGAGAATATCGAGAAGAACTTCCACGATATCGTGGCATTGGACGTGACTTGCCTGTTCCCTGCGGAGCTATACCTGTTTGCGGACGCTGTATTGAGGGACAAGGATGTGTCGCTTCTGCATAGAGACGATATGGTAGCCGCCCCGAGAGAAGACGGATATCGCGCCCTCTGTCTGGTGCTCTCCGTCCCAATCACACTGCGCGGGCAAACGCGGAATGTGAAGGTGGAGCTGCGCCTGCAAACAGGCGTCATGAAGCTGTGGAGCTCCATCGAGCAGAAACTCAGGCAGAAAAAAGACATCATCGCACCGGAGCAGGTGCGGCAGGAACTGGTATCCTGTTCCGAGATAGGGGCAGAATTGGACGCGAGGCTGGAGCAGATACGCTACAACATCGACCATCGCGTGATTACGAAGTGAGGAGGCGCCAGACATGAATCTGAACCAATATACGCAAAAATCACTCTCCGCTGTGCAAGCCGCGCAGAATATCGCGCAGGAGTACGGTAATCAGAGAGTGGAACAAGTACATTTGCTCTATGCGCTGGTCAGCGACGCGGAGGGGCTCATCCCACAGCTTCTGACAGCTATGGGCGTCAATACCGGCAGCTTTGAAGCCGCCGTCCAGGCTGAGATCGACAAGCTGCCGAAGGTGACCGGCTATGGTCGCGAGGCAGGAAAGATCTATGTGGCGCAGGATGTGGACGATGCGCTCCGCAGCGCTGAGCAGGTCGCTCTGTCGATGAAAGACGAGTATATCTCGGTCGAGCACCTCTTCCTCGGTCTGCTCGATAAGGCGAATGAGACCCTCAAAGAGCTGTTCCGCGTCTATAACGTAACCAAGGAAACCGCTATGCAGGGGCTGGCTGCTGTGCGCGGCAATCAGCGGGTGACGAGCGACAACCCCGAGGAGACCTATGCAGCACTGAAGAAATACGGTACCGACCTCGTAGAGAGGGCAAAGGCGAATAAGCTCGATCCTGTCATCGGCCGTGACGACGAGATCAGAAACGTGATCCGCATCCTGAGCCGTAAGAGCAAGAACAATCCTGTGCTGATCGGCGAGCCCGGCGTTGGCAAGACTGCTATCGCCGAGGGGCTTGCCCAGCGCATCGTCAAGGGCGACGTGCCTGCGAGCCTGAAGGATAAGACCATCTTCTCCCTTGATATGGGTGCTCTGGTCGCAGGCGCGAAGTATCGCGGCGAGTTTGAGGAGCGGCTCAAGGCTGTTTTGAACGAGGTCCGTAAGAGCGATGGGCGCATCATCCTGTTTATCGACGAGCTGCACACCATCGTAGGCGCGGGCAAGACTGAGGGCAGCATGGATGCCGGCAACCTTCTAAAGCCCATGCTCGCCCGCGGCGAACTGCATTGCATCGGCGCAACAACGCTTAACGAGTATCGCCAGTATATCGAGAAGGACGCCGCTCTGGAGCGCCGGTTCCAGCCCGTGATGGTCAATGAGCCGAGTGTTGAAGACGCAATTGCGATCCTGCGCGGGCTTAAGGAGCGCTATGAAGTCTTCCACGGCGTCAAGATCACCGACGGCGCATTGATTGCCGCGGCAACACTTTCTGACAGGTACATTTCCGATCGCTTTCTGCCTGACAAGGCGATCGATCTGGTGGATGAAGCCTGTGCCATGATCCGCACGGAAATCGACTCCATGCCGACGGAGCTGGACGTCATCCAACGCCATATCATCCAACATGAGATCGAGGAAGCCGCGCTTAAGAAGGAGGACGACGCCCTTTCTAAGGAACATCTGGCGGAGATCCAAAAAGAGCTTTCCGACCTGCGGGAGGAGTTCAACGCCAAGCAAGCGCAGTGGAGCAATGAAAAGAACGCCATCGGCAAGGTTCAGAAGCTTCGCTCGGATCTGGAGGCAGCAAATGCCGAGTTGGAGCGCGCGCAGCGTGAATACGACCTCAACAAAGCCGCCGAACTGCAATATGGAAAGATTCCAGAGCTTCGCAAGCAACTTGAGGCAGAAGAGCAGATTGCGAACGAGGGCAAGGCGCGCTCGCTTCTTCGCGACAAGGTGACAGAGGAGGAAATTGCCCGTATTATCGAGCGGTGGACGGGGATTCCTGTGGCGCGTCTGATGGAAGGCGAGCGCGAGAAGCTGCTACACCTTGAGGATATCCTGCACAAGCGGGTCATCGGGCAGGATGAGGCAGTCAAGCTTGTGTCTGAGGCGATCCTGCGCTCTCGTGCGGGCATCGCCGACCCGAATAAGCCCATTGGCTCGTTCCTGTTCCTCGGGCCCACCGGCGTCGGCAAGACAGAGCTCGCAAAGACGCTCGCAGAAGCGCTGTTTGACAGTGAGAAGAACCTCGTGCGTATCGATATGAGCGAGTATATGGAGAAATTCTCCGTGTCCCGTCTCATTGGCGCGCCTCCGGGATATGTCGGCTATGAGGAGGGCGGTCAGCTTACGGAAGCCGTGCGTCGCAAGCCGTATAGCGTGATCCTATTCGATGAGGTAGAGAAGGCGCACCCAGACGTTTTCAATGTTCTGCTTCAGGTCCTCGACGACGGCCGCATCACCGACTCGCAGGGCAGGACGGTGGATTTCAAGAACACCATCATTATCCTGACATCCAACCTCGGCAGCCAATTCCTGCTCGATGGCATTGACGAGCGTGGTGAAATCAGCGAAGAGGCTCGACGCCAAGTAAGTGAGCTTCTCAAACGCTCGTTCCGTCCCGAGTTCCTAAACCGGCTCGACGAGATCGTATTTTATAAGCCGCTCACAAAAGAGAACATCACCCATATCATCGACTTGCTTGTGGACGACTTGAATCGCCGCCTTGCCGATAAGCAGCTGACGGTCGAGCTGACAGATGCCGCGAAGCAGTATATCATCGACGCCGCTTACGATCCGATCTATGGTGCGCGCCCACTGCGCCGATACGTCCAGCATACCGTTGAAACACTCATCGGGCGCAAGATCATCGCTGACGAAGTTGAGAACGGGCAAACGCTGAAGGTAGATTGCAAAGATGGTGATCTCGTTGTACTATTGAAATGATTAAGCGCAAAAAGGGGCATTGGAGACAGTGCCCTTTTTAGGTCTTGTTTGAAAAATAAATGTTGCACAACCGGATACGATTATGTAAACATGTCTGTATGGGAACGAAACGATATGAGCTTACAGATAGCGAATGGAAGCGCGTCAAGGATATGCAGCCGCCAGAGCACCCCGCAGGAGGGAAACGCGGACGCCCGGCAAAATGTGATAACCGTACAGCACTGAATGGGATGCTGTGGATTGCCAGAGGAGGGGCGCCGTGGCGAGAACTTCCGGAGCGATACGGCCCGTGGCAGACAGTATACAGCCGTTTTCGGAAATGGCGGGATATGGGAGTCTTTGAAGCGGGTTTCCAAGCCCTTTCCATAGACGCCGACTTCGAGAATATCTCGATTGATTCAACGTCCTGCAAGGTGCATCAAAGCGCCAACGGTGGGGAAAAAACTGAAAATAAGGCAGTCGGCGTATCCAGAGGCGGCAGAAATACAAAAATACATGCTTTGGTGGATGGCTTGGGCAATCCGCTTGCTTTTCTGCTCAGTTCCGGCAATGACCACGATTCCAAGCACGCCATACCCTTGCTCAGCCAGATCGACATTGAGGGGAGCAATATTTTGGGCGTAAGCGTCAAATGGGCAAAAAAACGGGCTCGCAGACAGCGAGCCCTAAATCATTTGGCTGGACGGCAGTTCTCGGGCGCGTTCCATGGCAGCAGTTTGGACGCCAAATCCGGCTACGGCTATGCGAAAGGACAGGCAGTCTACCAGCAACGTCACGCCTCTTTCAGCGGAAACAACTGATTACAGGCAAGCACTACTCAAGACTCATGGCAATGGCTCGGGGACAACCTCCGGGTCATTGTTTTTTCATTGCCATCCAGAACCTGCTGCCACGACCTTTTTCGCTGCTGGCTCCATATTCAGCACCGTGTATTTCAGCGATTTCCTTCACGATTGCGAGTCCGAGACCGGATACGCCTTTGTTCCCGCGCTGTCTGGAGGTGTAATACTTTTCCCATATATGTGGAAGCTCCATCGCATCAATGCCCGCTCCGTGATCTTCAACTTCCAGCAAAATGCGTTCCCCACTATTAATCGAAACGGTTACTTTTCTGTCTTCGCCCATGTGTCGGATTGCATTATCAACAAGATTATATACGGCTCTCATGAGCAAGGCTTCATCTCCGATTACCACGCATCCGTCTTTGTTATATCGTTTTACTGGAATTTTTCTTCCCTTGCTTTTTCCCTTATCAGGCATTGCGGCAAGGGTAATGACATGTGAAATCGTATAATGCCAAGAGGTGAGCAAACTGCGGTAAACCCTTTGTTCTTCGGGCTTTCAGAGAATTTCTTTAACAGCCTGTAACAGCCGTTAATGGGCTAAGATTTTATCGGTTTC
>CACZXQ010000082.1 GCA_902785115.1 Oscillospiraceae bacterium
GCGCTCCTTGCGGGCGGTGGGGTCCGGCACCGGGTGCGCGTCCAGCAGCGCTTTGGAGTAAGGATGCAGGGGGTTTTTGTAGAGCTCGTCCCGGGTTCCGGTCTCGACAACCTTGCCCAGATACATGACGACCACGCGATTGCTGATGTGCTCCACCACCGCCAGGTCGTGGGCGATGAAGATCATCGTCAGGTTCCGCTCCCGCAACAGCTTGCCCAGCAGATTGAGGACCTGCGACTGGATGGACACATCCAAGGCGGAGATCGGCTCGTCACAGACGATAAATTCCGGCTCCACCGCAAGGGCGCGGGCGATGCCCACGCGCTGCTGCTGCCCGCCCGAAAACTCGTGGGGGAAGCGGTTGGCGTGCTCGGTGTTCAAGCCCACCTCGTCGAGCAGCGTGTTGATGCGCTCCTGCCGCTCCTTTTTGTCGGCGCAGAGCTTGTGGATATCCAGCGCCTCGCCCACAATCTCGCCCACCGTCATGCGCGGGTCAAGAGAAGCGGAGGGGTCCTGGAAGATGATCTGCATTTTGCGCCGGTAGGGCAGCATATCCACCGCGAGCTTCTTTTCACTGTCGTAGATCGGCTTGCCGTCGTAGACGATCTTGCCGGAGCTCGGCTCGTACAGGCGGATGATCGTGCGCCCCAGGGTTGTCTTGCCGCAGCCGGATTCCCCCACGAGGCCGAGGGTTTCCCCCTTGTAGATCGAGAAGGAGACCGATTCCACAGCCTGCACATATTTTTTCTTCAAAAGTCCGGCCTTGACCGGGAAATATTTCCGGAGATTCTCGATCTCCAGCAGCACCTTGCGCTCGTCCATCACGCCTCAGCCCCCTTTCCGGCGGCCTGCTTCATGTGCAGCCAGCAGGCGGAGAGATGCCCCTCGCCCGTCTCGACAAAGGGCGGCTTCTCGCGCAGGCAGATTTTCATACAATCCTTACAGCGCGGGCCGAAGTTGCAGCCCTTCGGGGGATTCAAAAGGTCGATAGGCGTGCCCTCAATCGGGATCAGGCGCTCCCGCCCCTCCTCGTCCAGGCGCGGCGTGGAGGCCAGAAGGCCCTTGGTATAGGGGTGCTGGGGGCGGTAGAAGATATCCTCCACCTTGCCCTGCTCCACAATGTGCCCCGCGTACATGACCGAGACCCGGTCGCAGATTTCCGCTACCACGCCGAGGTTGTGGGTGATGAAGATGATGGAGGTGTTCTTCTTTTTCTGCAAATCCTTCATCAGCTCCAGAATCTGCGCCTGGATCGTCACATCCAGCGCCGTCGTCGGCTCGTCCGCGATCAACAGCTTCGGCTCACAGATCAGCGCCATCGCGATCATGGCGCGCTGGCGCATGCCGCCGGAGAACTCGTGCGGGTACTGGTCGATGCGCTTTTCGGCGTTGTTGATGCCCACCAGCTCGAGCATCTCAATGGCGCGGTCGCGCGCCTGCTCCTTGGTATAGCCCTTGTCGTGGCACATGAGCGCCTCGACAAGCTGGTTGCCGATCGTGTAGACGGGGTTTAAGCAGGTCATGGGGTTCTGGAAGATCATGCTCACCCGGTCGCCGCGAAAGCGGCGCATCTGCTCCTCGCTGAATTGAAGCACATCCTCCCCCTCAAAGCGGATCGAACCGCCCGTCACACGGCCGGGGCTTTGCAGCAGGCCGATGATCGAATAGGCTTCCACGCTCTTGCCGGAGCCGCTTTCGCCCACAATGCCCATGACCTCGTTATAGCCCAGCGTGTAGGAGATGCCGTTCACGGCTTTGACCTCCCCCGCCGGGGTGAAGAAGGAGACCTTCAGATCCTTTACTTCAAGGAGCGTTTTCGATTCCTCCATCGTACAGCACTCCTTTCCTTACTTTTTCAGCCGCGGGTCGAGCGCGTCACGCAGCCCGTCCCCGATCAGATTCAGCGTCAGCACTACGACGGTCAAGATCACGCCTGGGAAAATCAGGCGATAGGGATAAAGGGAAATGGTCTCCAGTGCGTCGGAGCAGAGAGAGCCGAGGCTCGCCATCGGCGCGGAAACGCCGAGGCCGAGGAAGCTCAGGAAGGATTCCAGGAAGATCGCGCTGGGAATCTGCAGGCAGGTCGTGATGACAAGCTGGCCGACACAGTTGGGCAGCAGGTGGCGTCGGATAATGCGCCCGTTCGACGCGCCGAGAGCCGTCGCCGCGGTGACATATTCCTGCTTTTTAAGCTGCAGCACCTGGCCGCGCACGATGCGCGCCATCGTCACCCAGTAGAGCAGTGCGAAGGTGATAAAGATGCTCACGATACCGGAGCCGAGATCGCTCATGGCGCGGGCAAGCGCCGTCGTCCCGCTGTCGAACCAGGCCTGCAGGGGGTCTTTGAGCACGACCTGCAAGAGCAGAACGATCAAAACCTCAGGGATGGAATAGATGAGCTCCACAATGCGCATCATGACAAAATCGACTGCGCCGCCGGAGAGTCCGGAGATTGCCCCGTAGATCGAGCCGATTACGAGGACGATCAGCGCCGCCACAAGCCCGATCGTGATCGACACGCGGGTGCCGTACATCGTGCGCGCCATGATGTCGCGCCCGGCGGAGTCGGTCCCGAAGACATGGGGCACAACGCCGCGCACGAGCTTTAGCTCCTTCGCGCCCTCTGCGGCGCTTTCACTGAGCTCGATGGGCGTGGAACTCGTAACGCTGCCATCCTCAATGTCGCTCTCTTTGACGAGCAGCAGAGGCTCCTGCGCGCCGGAGACGAGCATGATCACGCTCTTCTCCACGGCTTTTGTGAGTGTGAAGGCATAGCTTTCGCCCTTGTAGCGGATGACGTAATCGCCCTTGGAGAGCGCGGTCTTGCTGCCAGGCTGCAGCGCTGTGGCATAGAAGGCATCGCAGTCGTCCGCGATGGAGCGGATCAGCTCCTCCCCCTTGGAGTACTCAAAGGGACCGAGCTTCTGGGAGGAGCGGTACTGCGCGCCGTAGCTGTAAGGGATCAGATATGGACCGACAAAGGCGAAGAGCAGGCACAGGAGAAAGACAAAGAGCGCCGCCATCGATACGGTGTTGGCCTTGAAGCGCCGCCAGGCATCCCGCCAGTAGGAGACGCTCTTGTGCTTTTCCACCATCGAGGCCTTCTCGCTCTCCTCCGCGGGCGCAAAGTCGGCCGGAGAGAGGGTATCCGGCACCTTGTCCGGATCGACCTGGAAGGGACTGAGCCTGGCAAATTTTGCATCCATTGTTCAGTCCTCCTTTGCACTCAGGGTAATGCGCGGGTCAACGATCTTGTAGGCGATATCCACGACCAGGTTCATGATAATCACGAGCGCCGAGAGTACCACCGTCGTCGCCATGATGACGGGGTAATCGCGGTTGAGCACGCTCTGCACAAAATATTTGCCGAGGCCGGGGATGGAGAAGGTGGATTCCACCACGAAGCTGCCGGTGATGATGCCGGCCATGACAGGGCCGAGATAGGTGATGACCGGAATGAGCGAGTTTCTCAGCGCGTGCTTGAGAATGAGCGCGCGGGTCTTGACACCCTTGGCGCGGGCGGTGCGGATGTAATCCTGGTTGATCGCGTCAAGCATGGAGGTGCGCGTCAACTTCGCGACATAACAGGTGTAGTAGAACGACAGGCTGATGACCGGCATCACATAGCTCTTGAAGCTTGTCAGGCTGCTGCTGAGCGTGGGGAGCCACTGGAGCTTGACCGCGAAGGTGACAAGCAGCAGCGTCGCCAGCACGAAGGTGGGTACTGCCACGCCGACCGTCGTCAGCACGCGCAGGAAACCGTCGATCCAGGTGCCGCGGCGGTAGGCCGCGATACAGCCGAGCGGGATGCCAATGATTACAGCCAGCAGCAGCGCGTACAGACCGAGCTTCAGCGAGAGCGTGAATTTGCCCTGGTGGAAGATGATGTCTGAGACATCGGTGCCCTCCTGCATCTTGAGCGAGGTTCCCAGATCGCCGTGCAGATAGTTTTTGATGTAGTTGAGGAGCTGAACATACAGCGGCTTGTCCAGGCCGTACTTGGCGTTGGCGCGGGCAATCATCTCCGGGGTCGATTTCTCGGTCAGAAACGGGCTGCCCGGAACCGCGTTCATCAGCAGAAAAGTGATGCACATAATGAGCAGCAGCGTCAAAAACGCAACCACGATCCTCTTTACGATATATCCAGCCATCCCGAACCCCCCACAAAAAATACGCTCTGTTTTCACAGAAGCAGACAAAGTTGAAATTCCGCCGTCCGCTTCGTCGATTTACTAATTTAAATCGAATTATAACTTCTTCTACCATTTTTTGCAATTGATTTTCTGCAATTTTTCATTTTTTGGAAAACCTGGCAAACATGTAGAAAAGAAAACTTTGATAATTATGTATTTTGACAGAAAATTTATTCAGCGTTTCCCTACGAACGCAGGAGATGTCACAAAACATATGTTCCCTGCATACAGACCGTACGACTCCGCAGGCTTGGTGGATTCGAACCCCTGCCGGTTTTCGCGGGCAGATTTTGGTTGATGCTTCGTTGCAGCCCTTGAAAATACAGGAGTATTCCCTGCGGTCTGCGCCTCGCCTCAGCCAAAATCTGCTCCGCGGAAACTGCCCAAGCACCTGTGAGCTGGCAATTTTCGAGCGATTTTTGCGCCCAACGAACGCCGCTGGGCTGACGCCCAGCAAGTGAGGCGGGACAAAAAGCGCCGAAAAGGGACGCTCACAGGCGGCAGGAGTTCGAATCCACCAAGCCTAGGGCGATTTACCCATAAAGAGCACAATGCATGAATCACTCGGCGGTAAATCGTAAATATCTATTATCAAGCATGGGCGAATTCGCAACAAATGATACGAATTCGCCCATATTTTCTGATTGATTCATAATTTGAACGTACATCCTGCTTGACCTGTCTGGCGTCTGCCTTTTCCTGTTGGAAGCCGGAAATACAAATCTTAGTGCGGCAAGCAATTTTGAACAAAAGTATGAAAATCGGCTGCCGTATTCTTCGTTTTTCTCTTATAACAGGGATTTTTTTGTTGATTTGGCAATTCGGCAATCAGGATTCCAAGCAAAATCAGGATTCCTCCCAAAAGGGTTTTTGCTGTAAATGCTCCTATCTCAATATCAAAGTCATGATCCCGGAAAGGATGGCAGCAAGAAGCGCCATGCCCGCGGTTCCCATAATCCATTTCTGTTTCTTGTCCTTTGCCGTGATATACGGCCGCAGATCCTCCGTACCCGGGATGACCCAGGCATTGGTATGGCCGACCCAATACTCGTCGATCAGAAAGCGGTCGATCAGATTCATGACGGACAGGATCACAAAGCTCTGCCCGAAACCGTGTCCGAAGCCCCGCGCACCGTTGATCGAATATACGCAAATCAGCACATAGATCAGATAGCCCGGAAGGCAGAGGCTGCGAAAAAGCACGCTTCGCTTCCGAATCGCCTCCGCCGTCGTCAGGCTGAGCTGTACGACGCGCTCCTGCACCTTTTGGTCATACAGATGCACCATGCCGACGGCGCCGTTACGGATGCCAACAGCACAGATCAGGTACAGAAGAAAACCTAGCCCAAGGCCTTCCGCAAGCAGTTTTACGGCAAGCATACTCGTCCCACTTCCTCCCGATCGTTTTTGGTCTATTTCGCGTCTGGCCCCGGCACAAAGCCGAGTTCTTCGGCTCGCTCCCGGCTCATCAGGTGGAAGTTGCACTCGTCGTCGCCGCAGCCCAGGGTCTTTGTCCGATCCAGCACGGCGCCCTGCATCTCAAAGGTGTAATAATCCATCATGCACAGATGCTTTTTCCGGTAGTAGTCATATCTTTTATCCTCCTATTTTTGCCCGGCGCGTGCCGGGTGTTTTACTTTTTTATGTATCCGCAGTCGCAATACGGCCCGCCGGCTGCCAGCGTGTACTGCCGTACGAATTCGGACGCGCCGCCCGCCTCGCTCATGGTGTAATCCAGCTGGCACATGGCCGGGGTCAGCTCAAAGAGGTTCAGCTCCTTCATCAGCGTACAGATGCCGCATTTGGTGAAGCGGGCCTCGTAGCCGCTGCCGTCCGGATAGGGCAAAAAGGCCATGTTCCAGGAGTAGGGATTGCGGTCGGCGGCGCGCAGCGCGGCGGTCTCCTTCATACCCTGCAGATCTGTTTCCGTAAACTTGCGCTTCCCGCTCATTCGGCAGAACCATCGGGTGGGCGCGGTCATCATGGCATCACGGTAAAAAGCGGTCGCCTTTTCCACGCTCGGCCGCTTGTCCATGCTCAGCAGGAAAGCACAGAGCAGGGCACAGTTAACGATGTTCATTTGGAAGCGGTCGCCCTTCTCAAAGTCCGGGAGCTTTTCGATGATCTCCCGGTACTTTGGTTTTGCCTTTTTGGTGATCTCCTCCGCTTCCCGCGCGTTGCAGCCCAGCACGGAAACCAGATGCTTGCGGAAAGATTGCCGATACAGCAGCCACATGCCAAGCGGCATTCCGATGTACTTCATGCTTTTTCCTCTCCAAATGTGATCTTCACGATCACCATCCTGACCAGGCTGTCACAGAAGCGGATCATCAGCTTATGAAAGGCGTTCACCCTGGGGTAGATGTCCCGGTAGCCGCGCATATAGCTTTTCGCTGAGACGGACGCGAAGTCTTTGCTCCAAGCCTTTAGAATCATGGGATCGTCCAGGGAGAAGAGCGCGTTCACGTCCCGGATCCCGGCGCCTTTGAGCCAGGTTTTGGTCATCATCTTCGCGCCGCGCTTGTTGCAGCAGTCGAAGGCCAGCACCGCGCCGGGAAAGCGCATAGACATCTTTTGAAACAGCGCCTTGACCGCCTCCGTCTCAAAGTAGTAGGACACGCCCGAGGCAAAGAACACCGCGCCTCCGCTCGCGTCGATGCGCTCCATCCAGCTATGGTCGTTTAAGTCGCAGCCGATGTTTTCCTCCCGCTCCCCCGCTGGCAGCAGCTCGTCTCGCACACGGATCACGTCCGGCATATCGAGGTTGTAGCCCCGGCACCGGCCGTTATCCACCTGGGAAAAGGTGTCGTCCAGCCCGCAGCCGAGATTGACCACCGCCGCTTCGGGGTGGGTTTTGAGATAGTCCCGCACCTCCCACATGAGGTCATACTGCCGCTGGGCGACCTCCAGCGCACCGAAGAGACCCGCCTGGGACTCCATAAGCTTCCGCTTTGCGGAAAAATCGTAGTCCAACATCGCGCAGATACGCGCCGCCGAGGGATCGGAAAACAGCTCCGGGTAACGCTCAGAGCAAATGAGCCGCCCAAAAAGCGGGATGATCAATGTTTCCTGAATGGAGTTCTTTTCAATGTGATACACGCCTGGCACTTCCTTCTCACCTTTTTTCTGATCTTTCCCACCGTGTGGTCTGCGGGTTCAGCCGATGGAATGTAAATCTGTTTTTCTGTTAATATTCTCTAACCAGCGAGTATTGAA
>CACZXQ010000083.1 GCA_902785115.1 Oscillospiraceae bacterium
GGTTTTTCTCGGAGGCGAGGGTCTTGTACAGCACCTCGTTAATCAGCGAGGATTTGCCGCTGCCGGAAACGCCAGTGACGCAGATAAGCTTCCCGAGCGGTATCTCCACGTCGATGTTCTTGAGGTTATTCTCCCTCGCGCCGCGGATCCGGATGCTGTGGCCGTTGCCCGCTCGGCGGCTTTCGGGAACCGGGATGCGCTTTCTCCCGCTCAGATACTGCCCGGTGACAGATTCCTCGCAGGCGCAGATGTCCTCAACCGTGCCGGCGCAGACGACGCGCCCGCCGTTGATGCCGGCGCCCGGGCCGATGTCGATCACATGGTCGGCCTCGCGCATGGTCTCCTCGTCATGCTCCACAACGATCAGCGTGTTTCCGAGATCGCGAAGCTGCTTTAATGTCTTGAGGAGCTTGGCGTTGTCCCGCTGGTGCAGGCCGATGCTCGGCTCGTCAAGGATGTATAGCACACCCATCAGGCTTGAGCCGATCTGGGTCGCCAGGCGGATGCGCTGGCTCTCGCCGCCGGAGAGCGTCGCCGCCGTGCGGGAGAGCGTCAGATAGCCGAGCCCCACGCTCTGCAAAAAGCCAAGACGCGCGCGGATCTCCTTCAAAATCTGCTGGGCGATCAGCATATCCTTTTCGCTCAGCGTCAGACTCTCGATAAATTCCAGCGCCTTGATGACCGATAGATCGGTGAAGGAGGCAATGTCCATCCCCCCGACCGTGACCGCGAGGGCTGTGGGCTTCAAGCGCCGCCCCTTGCAGGCCGGGCAGGGAATTTCGGACATACACTCCTCGATGTCCGCGCGCATGGAGGGACTCTGCGTCTCGCGGTAGCGGCGCTCGAGATTCGGCACGATGCCCTCAAACTCCCGCTTAATGACGCCAAAGCCCTCATTTTTCTCATAGTGAAGCTGAAGCGGCTCCCCCTTCGTACCGTAGAGGATCGCGTCCATCGCCTCTTTGGGAAGAGCGCGGATGGGGTCTGTCAGCTTGAAGTGGTAGCGCCGCGACAGCGCGTCAAAGTACATGCGGGAGATGCTGTCGCCCTTGACGTTTCCCCAGCCCGAGGCCGTAATGCCGCCGTCTAAAATGGAGAGGTTGGGGTTCGGCATGATAAGCTCCGGGTCGATGAGCATCTGCGTCCCCAGACCCGTACAGGTGGGGCAGGCGCCCGCCGGATTGTTGAAGGAGAAAAGCCGCGGTGCGAGCTCCTCGATGGAGATGCCGCAGTCGTCACAGGCGTAGTTCTGCGAAAAGGCGATCTGCCGCTCCTCCGACGGGAGGTCGATGTACAACAGCCCCCCGGAGAGCGCGAGCGCCGTCTCCGCCGAATCGGTCAGGCGGCGGACAATATCGTGCTTGATGACAAGCCTGTCCACCACGATCTCGATGTTGTGCTTTTTGTTCTTTTCGAGCCTGATCTCCTCCGAGAGATCAAAGAGGTTTCCGTCCACCCGCGCGCGAACATAGCCGGAACGCTTGGCGTCCTCGAAAACCTTGACATGCTCGCCCTTCTTGCCCCGGATCACCGGCGCAAGGATCTGAATGCGCGTGCCTTCGGGAAGCTCCAGTATGCGATCCACGATCTGGTCGATGGACTGCTGCCGGATCTCCTTGCCGCACTTGGGGCAGTGGGGTACTCCCACCCGCGCCCAGAGCAGACGCAGATAGTCATAGATCTCCGTCACCGTGCCCACCGTGGAGCGCGGGTTCTTGGAGGTGGTCTTCTGGTCGATGGAGATGGCGGGCGAAAGACCGTCGATATAGTCTACGTCCGGCTTGTCCATCTGCCCAAGGAACATCCGCGCGTAGGAGCTCAAGCTCTCCACATAGCGCCGCTGCCCTTCGGCATAGATGGTGTCGAAGGCGAGACTGGATTTTCCGCTGCCGGAGAGGCCGGTCACGACCACGAGCTTGTCGCGCGGGATCTCAATGTCGATATTCTTGAGATTGTTCTCTCTCGCGCCTTTGATAAAAATGCTGTCCTGCATACTCAATCCTCTGTTGCAATGTCTGCGGTTTTGCCGCGCGTAAGCTGCACAAGCGCCGAGGGCGCAAGCTCGATCTGCCAGCCGATCCTTCCGGCACTGACCAGCACCGTGTCCAAGCCCTCGATGCTGCTGTGATAGGTGGTGGGATAGAGCTTTTTCATCCCGATGGGCGAGCAGCCGCCGCGCACATAGCCGGTAGTCGCCAAAAGCTTGCACACCTTCAGCATGGCGATGGACTTCTCCCCCACCGCCTTGGCGGCCTTCTTGAGCTCCAGTTCCATGGCGACAGGGATCACGAAAACATAAATCTTCTTGCTTGCGCCCACGGCAACCAGCGTCTTGAATACTTTCGCCGGGTTCTGCCCCGTGATCTTTGCCACCGTCACGCCGTCCACCGCCTCGTCCCCGTGGGGGTAGCTGTGCGCGATGTAGGGGATTTTTTTCTGTTCCAGAACGCGCATCACGTTCGTTTTCTGCTCTGCCACGGCAAGCGCCTCCCATCCGGGTATGTAACCAATATATTTTACCCTATCTTTTTTAATCTTTCAATACAAAATGATAAACAAAATCAGGGGCTGTGAAAAAACAGGTTTTTCACAGCCCCTGATTGGATGGATGTATTTTGACAGCCAAGCTACAGCGCAAAGCGACCGAGCATACTCTCCACGCTGTTGTCCATCACGTGCAGGATGCGTTCGTATGAGCGTAAAGCTTTTTTCGTCTTTCCTCTTGCAAAACCTCTTCCTTTCGGGTAGAGTTTACAAAGAAAGGGAGGCGATGGCATGCAGCGGAAAGAATCCCGTTTACGCAGATGGGTTCTCGCAGTCTCTGCAGCGCTGATCATCGTGCTGTTTGTCCTGGTGATCTATACCGCAAGCCTCCGCGCAGAGAAGGTCTCGCTCACATTGGATACCGTTTCCTCCCTGCATGAGAATGACCGTCTCCGGGTCGGCAGCCGCTGGGTCGGCGTGCTCGAAATCTCGGAGCACGAGGGCGAAGGGCTGCTTGCGGACGGTATGCGCCTGATCCGCGGCTATATCGGGCAGGACGAGAAGGGCTGCTTTTTTGAGCTTTTTAATCTGGATGACCCGGATACCGCCCGTCCGCTGCTGACGATGGGCGTCCGGCTCGAGGGTGACACCATGGTTCCCGAGATCGGGGAAGAAGACGCGGCGTATTTTTACATCTGGCTGGACGGGCGCGATGTGGAGCGCTGTACACTCAGGCTTGAAAACGGCACGCTGTCTCAGCGTTTCTTTTATAATGACGGCTACGAAACCTGTTGGATCGAATTTCACATAAAAGAGGAAAAAAATACTTGAATTCCACAATATCATGTGGTATAGTAGTTAAGCTTGTTGGCAGTATATTATTCGAAAGGATTGAAATACATGACTGTCGTCTCCGTTATCTTCACCATCCTTCAGGTTCTCTCCGGTCTGGCTGTGACCGCTATCGTGCTGATGCAGAGCGGAAAGAGCGCCGGGCTCTCCGGTGCGATCTCCGGCGGTGCCGAGACCTTCATGTCCAAGGGCAAGGCCAAGACGCTCGACGCCAAGCTCGCCAAGGCCACGAAGTGGTTTGCGCTGGCTTTCGTCGTGCTGACGCTGATCCTGAACCTGCTGTAAGCATTCTCGGTGAAAAAAGAACCACGGGAAAACTTCGTTTTCCCGTGGTTCTTTTTGTGGCCAGTGGTCAGGCTTGGTGGTTAGTAAAAATGTGAGGGAATTCGTTTTTTGCACGAATCCCCTCACATTTTGCGTTCTCCTCAAAACGCAAAACCGATCACTGGCCACTGGCCACTATTCACTTATTTACTCGCCTTGACGACCAGCGCGGAGAGGGCGATCAGGGCGATGACGTTGGGGATGACCATGAGTTGGTTGAACATGTCGGCAAGCTCCCACACAAGATCGTTGGACAGCAGAGAGCCGAGGAAGATGAACACCAGCGCCACGACGGAGTAGACAGGGATAGCCTTCTTGCCGAAGAGATACTGTACGTTCACCTTGCCGAAGAAGTTCCAGCTCAGAATGGTGGAGAAGGCGAAGAACAGCAGGCAGACCGCCACGAAGAGAGAGCCGACGCCGTCACCGAATACGGAAGAGAAGGCGAGCTGCGCCATGTTGGCCTTGTTGACGCCCTCGGCCGCGCCGGAGGCCAGAATGCCGTTTCCGGCATAGAGGGTGGTGATGACCACAAGCGCGGTCATGGTGAGCACGACAAAGGTATCGATAAAGAGGCCGACCATGGCGACCACGCCCTGGTCATGGGGCTTATTGACGTTTGCCATCGCGTGGGCGTGCGGCGTGGAGCCCATACCGGCTTCGTTGGAGAAGAGGCCGCGCTTGACGCCCTGGCTGATGGCGGTCTTGAGGGCATAACCAATGCTGCCGCCGATGAGGGCGTTGGGCTGGAAGGCGTAGCGGAAGATCATGCCGATGGCCTCGGGGAGCTGCTGCGCCTTGCAGATGAGAACAACAAGGCCGCCGACCAGATAGAGAACCGCCATCACGGGAACAAGCTTCTCGGTCACAGCCGCGATACGCTGGATACCGCCGATGAAGATCAGCGCCGCCGCGCCGGTGACGAACACGCCCACGAGCCAGCTCGGGATATGCACGGCGTTGCTGATGGCCGCGCCGATGGAGTTGGACTGCACCATGCTGCCCATAAAGCCGAGCGCGAGGAAGGCGGCAACGGAGAAGAAGCCCGCGAGGAAGCTGCCGAAACCGTTGGGGAAGGCGCGCTTGATGTAGTAGACCGGGCCGCCGTGCACGGTACCGTCCGTGTCGACCTTACGGGTCTCCTGCGCGAGCACCGCCTCGGCGTAGATCGTGGCCATGCCGAAGAAGGCGATGATCCACATCCAGAAGATCGCGCCGGGGCCGCCGATCAGGATCGCGCCGCAGGCGCCGACGATGTTGCCGGTGCCGACCTGAGCCGCCACAGCGGTGGCCAGCGCCTGGAAGGAGCTCAAGCCGCTCGCCTGCTTATCGCCCTTGAGCTTGACGTTGCCGAAAACAGCCTTCATACCTTCTTTAAAGCATCTGACCTGAACGAAGCGGGTCTTGAAGGTGAAGAAGAGTCCGGTTCCGACAAGGAGAATGATAAGGATGTAGTCTGAGAGATAGGTGTTGATCATCTGTACCAGCTGCAGCATTTTGATTCCTCCAAAAAAATAAGAGTTGCCGTTCAAGCAACTCTGGATAGGACGCCGGCACAGCTTTGGCTGCACACTTTGTCCGCTCTGTCCTTTGGCCTGAGAGATTCGGTCGAACACGACCTTGCACCTTCGGCACTCATGCAACATGAGATTCTCCAGAGTTCCTCCGCTCCCTGTCTACATGGTATTCAGAGAGCATCAAGGGATATGAACTTGTTTGCAGACATAGTTATAGCATACTGCACAGAAAATTGCAATAGGGATTTAGCGAATTAAACAAAAAAATTTCCGGGCATCTCTACTTCGTCCCCGTGGAACCGAAACCGCCGCGGCTCACATCGTGCAGATGCTCCACCGTCTCCAGCTCGAAATCCGGCTGCTTCTCCACAATGCGGAACTGGCAAATGCGATCGTTCTTACGGATCACCGTATCCCGCGCGGCGTAGACCGGCAGACGCCATTCGTCCTCCTCCCCGCAGAAGGAGTTGTCGATGATGCCGAAGCTGTTGGAAACCAGGATGCCGAAGTTTTTAAAGGTGCTGCTGCGGGGCGCCACATGCGCTTCATAGCCCTCCGGCAAAATCATGCCGACGCCGAGACGGATAAAGCCCCAGTCCCCCGCTTTCATGCTGACGTCCTCCGCCGCGCGCAGGTCGATCCAGTCCCCTTTTTCGATCCTGGTGACCGGTGTAATGTCCTTGACAAAATATTTTATGTAAACCTTCATAAGCTCTCCTTTTATATCTCGTGTACGCTGGCAAGTATACCATAAAGGGGCAGCAGTTTCCAAGCTATTTTTCGCCGAAAACCGATCGGTTGCAATTTGTATAATATTCATAATCTTTGTCCTATGATACAGCGTCAACTTTTCATATCGTTCCCGCAGAAATCATTTTACAAATGAACAACGATGTAGTATATTACTTTGGTAAAAAAACTATACATAGAGGTGTTGCTTTATGAGCCGTATGGTTGGTACTGTTTCCCGCGGTATCCGTGCGCCCATCATCCGCGAAGGCGATGATCTCAAAAAGATCGTAACCGAGTCCGTACTGGAGGCTGCCAGCTCCGAGCCCTTCAGCCTGCATGACCGCGACGTGGTCGCCATGACCGAGGCGATCGTAGCCCGCGCACAGGGAAACTATGCCACAGTTGACGACATTGCCGCCGATGTAAAGCAGAAGCTCGGCGGAGAGACCGTCGGCGTTATTTTCCCGATCCTGAGCCGCAACCGCTTTGCCATCTGCCTGCGCGGCATCGCCAAGGGCTGCAAGAAGGTCGTTCTGATGCTCTCCTACCCCTCCGACGAGGTGGGCAATCACTTAGTAGACTGGGACGCGCTGGACAATTGCGGCGTCGATCCCTACCGCGATGTGCTGACGCTTGAGAAGTACCGCGAGCTCTTCGGCTACCGCAAGCATCGCTTTACCGGCGTGGACTATGTAGAATACTACTCCGATCTGATCCGTGACTGCGGCGCGGAGGTGGAGGTCATCTTCGCAAACGACGCGCGCGAGATTTTGAACTACACCAAGAACGTGATCCACTGCGACATTCACACCCGTGCGCGCACCGGGCGCATCCTCAAGGCCGCCGGCGGCGAGCGTGTCTTCGGTCTGCATCAGATCATGACCGCCTCCGTTAATGGCAGCGGCTACAACGAGAAGTACGGTCTGCTCGGCTCCAACAAAGCTACCGAAGATAAGGTCAAGCTCTTCCCCCGCGACTGCCAGGATCTGGTCGTCGCCATCCAGCAGGAGCTGCTGGAGAAGACCGGCAAGCACATCGAAGTCATGGTCTATGGCGACGGCGCGTTCAAAGACCCCGTCGGCAAGATCTGGGAGCTGGCCGACCCTGTGGTCTCCCCCGCTTATACCGCGGGTCTGGAGGGTACGCCGAACGAGCTCAAGCTCAAGTACCTGGCCGACAACGACTTCGCCTCTCTCTCCGGCGACGCGCTGCGCGACGCCATCAAGGATGAGATCGCCAAGAAGGACAGCGACCTCGTGGGTCAGATGGTTTCCGAGGGCACCACGCCCCGCCGCCTGACCGATCTGATCGGCTCGCTGTGCGACCTGACTTCCGGCTCCGGCGATAAGGGCACGCCCATCGTTCTGATCCAGGGCTATTTCGATAACTATACCGCCGAATAAGGGGCTGTCTCAAAACGGTGAGAGTTGCTGTAGGGGCGGCCCTAAAGGACTAGCTTTGCGTCGCTATCAGCCGCCTGCGCAGTGAAAACATAATGAT
>CACZXQ010000084.1 GCA_902785115.1 Oscillospiraceae bacterium
ATCGCGCAGGGGCTCTGTGAGCCGCTGATTGTGGTGGCCCCCTGCGGTTACATTACGGATGAGGCCGCCGCGGCGCACGATTCCGTGCGCGACTACGACCAGTTCGGCTATGAGTTTGCAAACGAGATCCTGCCGCTGATCGTGGAGAACTTCTCCACATATGCGGAGGGGACAGAGCGCTGGCAGCTTGCCGCCGCGCGGGAGCATTTCGGCGTGGCGGGCGCCAGCTTCGGTTCTTACATGACCCGCAACAGCGTGCTTGCGCCGAATCTTGACCTCTGCGCCAACTTTGCCATGATCGGCGGCGGTTCTCTGCGTCAGGATGAACTGCGCGGCGAATGGCAGAATGCCGGGCTTTCTCCGGAGGCGTACCCGATCCACCGTCTGCTGATCGTGGAGGGCGAGCTGGATGATCGCGCGGAGCCGGAACGCTCCTATCACGCGCTGCAGGAGTGGACGGAACTCTTCAACGCGGATAATCTGCGCTATCTGCTGATCAAGACTGCGGCGCACGATGTGCGCGAGTGGGTCAACGGTGTCTATAACAGTGCGCAGCTCTTCTTCCGGGACGATATCCCTGTGGAGGCTGTGGCATGAGGGCGCTGCGTGTTTTGATTTCGCTGCTGCTTGCGGCGTCGCTGCTGCTTGCGCTGCCGGCTGCTGCCTTTGCCGATGACGGCGAAGCTTTTGCCGTGACGGTCACGGTGGGGGAGAAGGCAACGCCTGTGCGCGCCCTGCAGGATGCTTACGCCGGCAACCTCTATCTCTCGCTTCGGGATCTTTCCGCTGCACTCAGCGGGACGGCGAAGCAGTTTCGCTACAACTACATGTATTCCACGCAGGACGGCTACAGCTTCTTCGTCCATCCGGGGCTCGAGGCAGATAACGAATCGAGCGGAAGCACCTTTCCCGCGAAAAGCAGCGTCACCTACCTTGCCTTGCAGCGCTATAAGCTCTATGTGGACAATCAGGAGCGCAAATATTACAGCTTTCGTGACGGCAGCAACCTTTTTCTGAGCCTTACGGACATTGAACTGATGCTGGATCTGACCGCGCAGGCGGAATCGGAAACCCAGCTTCGCTTCCTCGTGGATCAGCCTTTCCGCCCCAATCCGCAGACCTTGCGGGAAGACGGGTATTTTGAGGCCTTCAACGCCATCGTGCTCGGGGATGTGACGAACGGCAAGCTGCTCTTTACCAGCCAGTCCGGCCGAAGCTTTCCCATTGCAAGCCTCACCAAACTCATGACATATCTGCTGACGATGGAGGCCGTGGAGGATGGTCTGGTGCGCCTGAGCGACAGGGTGCACATTTCCGAGGCGGCGTCTGCCCTTTCCAAGTCCGCCGACGGCATCATCAAGATGGAAGCCGGGATGGAATTGCCGCTGGAGGAGCTGCTGACAGCGATGCTTCTGGCCTCCAGCAACGAATCCGCGCTGGCCATCGCAGAGCATCTTGCGGGCTCGGAGGACGCCTTTGTACAGCGCATGAACGCGCGTGCCAAAGAGCTGGGGCTCAAATCCGCTGCCTTTTACACGGTGCACGGCCTGCCCGTTTACCTGGGGGAGAGCGTCCCGGTCAAGCATCAGAACCTGATGAGCGCGAGCGATCTTTTTACGCTCTGCGGCTATCTGCTGGCGCATCATCCCCAAATCACGGAGATCACCTCCCGCCAGTACGCAAAGCTCCCCACGCTCGACTATACCACCGCAAACTCCAACCCCATGGTCTTCAATATGCCGGGCGTTACCGGACTCAAAACCGGCAACACCAACCGGGCGGGCTTCTGCCTGAGCGTGTCGATGCCGCAAACGGTGCAGGGGGAGAACCATAACCTGGTGCTCATCATGCTGGGAGCCGAAAGCGTTGATCTCAGAGGCCAGGCCGCCGAGATCCTGCTGCGCTGGGCGCAGGAGAATTATATGGGGTGACAGCATGGAGATGAATTATTGTATGCACTGCGGCACAAAGCTCCAAATGCGTGAACATCCGCATGAGGGGCTGACGCCCTGGTGCGAGAGCTGCGGCGAGTACCGCTACCCGGTTTTCAACACCGCCTGCAGCATGATCGTCATGAACGAGCAGCGCGACGAGGTGCTGCTGATCCGGCAGTACGGCCGCCCGGATTATGTACTGGTCGCGGGTTATGTAAACCGTGGCGAGGACGCCGAAGCCGCCGCCGCCCGGGAGCTGCGGGAAGAGGTGGGGCTGGAAGCGCAGTCGCTACGCTTTAACCACAGCCACTACTTTGCCCCCACCAACACCCTGATGCTGAACTTCACGGTCACCGTTATAAAGCCCGAAGTCCACGCCAATTTTGAGGTGGACGACTGGCGCTGGTTCAGCGTGGATCAGGCGCGGAAGAACATCAAGCCGAACAGCCTTGCCGAGGCATTCATAAACGGCTATTTCACCGGAAAATACCCCTTTTAACAATAAAAAAACACGCCGAAGCTTCTTTTGAAAGTCCGTTCTATGGGACAGTGCATGTGCTATGATTTAGCCATGAAAAACAAAAGGGGTGTACGGCAATGCGTGGTTATTTTACAGCAAACGGATATTACGGACTGATGAACGGAAGATATGTGCTCTTTGCCTCCGAGTCGGAGTATTTCGAGGCGGCGTCGGAGGGCGAAAACTGATCGCACCGCTTCGGCCCGAACCTGGAGGTAATTGATGAAGCGAATTGATCTGCACGTTCATACGACAGCGTCTGACGGCACCTGCAGCCCCGCCGAGGTGGTGCGTCTTGCCAAAGAGAAGGGGCTTTCCGCCATCGCCATTACGGATCACGACACGATCGCGGGCTACGCGGAGGCGGCGGCGGAAGGCGAGCGACTGGGGCTTGAGGTGGTGCCCGGCATGGAAATCAGCACCCGCTATCTCGGACCGGTGCACATTCTGGGCTATTATCTTGACACGAAGTCGCCGGTGTTGAACGAGGTGACCGACTGGCTGGTGCAGGACCGCGACAAGCGAAACCGCAAAATGGCGAAGCTCATGCAGGACGACGGGCTGCCGGTGGATTACGATGCCATGCGAGAGCGCTTCGGCGCCGTGATCGGCAGACCCCATTTTGCCGAAGTGCTGGTGGAACTGGGGCTTGCCGAAAATGTACAGGACGCCTTTGCACGCTTTGTGGAGCGCGGGCAAAGGTATTATGCCGCACGCAATTTCCTGCCCATCGAGCGCTCGATCCGCCTGATCCGTGAGGCGGGCGGCGTACCCGTGATGGCGCATCCTTTTCAGTATAAGCTGCAGGATGCGCAGCTTCGTGAGCTTCTCGATCTCTGCGTCAAAAACGGCCTGATGGGGATGGAATGCCGCTACTCCGGCTATACGGAGGAGCAGGTTCAGTATTTGCTGGCGCTTGCGAAGGAATACTCGCTGCTTCCCACCGGCGGCAGCGATTTCCACGGCAGCGTCAAGCCGCACATTGCCCTCGGTGACGGCACAGGCGGTTTGTTCGTACCTTACCGCTTCTTAAACGGCGTCAAAGCCGCCGCGGGCATCGAAATGGAACGCGAATAAACGGTTACAGTGTCGTTTCACGGCGATTGCGAAAAAGTTTCATTTTCGCGGCTTTCCCTGCACAGTACGACAAAAACCGCACCCCTTTGCGTCTACAATGGACGCAAAGGGGTGATTTTTATGAAGAAGCTGTGGATCACGCTGCTGATGCTGCCGATCCTGCTGGGGCTGAGCACCTGCACGACGGTGAAAAATCAACCGGATTATGACGCGCTGCTGCTGGAGGCGGTGACAGCGGGCGATACCGAGCAGGGGCGCGCCGCGGCCACGGAGCGCAACGCGCTGATCCGCATCGGCGCTCTCGAGGAGCGGCAGGTGGATTTCGATGAGCTGCTGCTTCTGGCAAGGCTCATTGACGCGGAGGCGGGCGATCGGCGATACAGCGACGAGTACCGCTTCTGCGTGGGTGAGGTGGCGCTCAATCGGGTGGCGTCGCCGGAGTTTCCCGATACGCTGCGGGAGGTTCTGGAGCAATACGGGCAGTATCCCTGCACACTGGAGCCGGAATTTGTCGATCTGCGTCCCGGTCAGGGCTGTGCGGCGATCGCGCTGCGGCTCCTGAAGGGAGAGCGGCGTCTGTCGCCCGCAGTGCTGTATCAGTCTTCGCGGCAGATCGGAAACGCTTTCGTGCGCTTTTATGACCGGCGGGACGGGTATATTTACTTCTGCGAGAGTGTTTATACGGATTTGTATAAATGATTGACTTTTTTGATGGGGCGTTTTATTATAAATACATAATTGACCCATAATAACGACAGTAAGGAGAGAGTGGAATGCCGAGAAAGAAAGCCGCGGCGGAGGATACCGCCGTTCTGGAAGAAAAAGTTCCCGCTGCTGAGAAACCCGTAAAAAAGACGACGGTCAGAAAGTCCGCCGCGAAGAAAGCGGAGGAGCAGGACGCGGCTGCCGAGAAGCCTGCGAAGAAGGCGACAGGCAGAAAAGCCGCCGCAAAGAAAGCGGAGGAGCAGGGCGCGGCTGGCGAAAAGCCCGTAAAAAAGACCGCCGTCCGCAAGAAGAGCGTGAAGGAGCCGGATATCACGGTGGAGTTCTATGAAGAGCCCATGGCGAAGAAAAAGGTGGCCTTCATCGGCTCTGAGTGCTACCCCTTTGTCAAGACCGGCGGCTTGGGCGATGTAATGTACGCCCTGCCCAAAGCCCTTGTGAAGCAGGGGGTGGAAGTGCGCGTGATGCTGCCGAAGTATTACTGCATCCCCCAGCAGTGGAAGGACAAGATGGTCTATCGCGGCAGCTTCATGATGGATCTCTGTGAGGACGGGCGCGAATACTATGTGGGCATCATGGAGTACATCGCCGACGGCGTGACCTATGACTTTATCGACAACGAGGAGTTTTTCACCGCCGGCAACCCCTACATCAACCTCATTGACGACATTCCCCGCTACTGCTACTTCTCGAAGGCCACGCTGGCTGTCCTCAACTATCTTGAGTGGGTGCCTGACGTGATCCACTGCCATGACTGGCAGGCGTCGCTGGTGCCGGTGTATCTGCGCACGCTCTTTTCCTGCACGCCGGTGGCGCAGGCCAAGAGTATGCTCACGATCCACAACCTGCGCTTCCAGGGCATCTACAACATTCCCACGATCAAATACTGGACGGGGCTTCCCGGCTTCGTGTTCAACATCGACGCGCTCAAGACCGGCTATGATGACGCCAATATGCTCAAGGGCGGTCTTGCCTACGCCGACATGATCACCACCGTGTCCGAGACCTATGCCAAGGAGATCCAGACCGGCTTCTACGGCGAGAATCTGGACGCCCATATGCGTTATCACGCGGGCAAGCTGCGCGGCATCGTCAACGGCATCGACGTGGAGCAGTGGGACAGCGCCACAGACCCGAAGCTCGCCGTCAACTACAATGCCGAGACTGCCATTGCGGGCAAGAAGGCGGACAAGAAGGCGCTGCAGGCGGCGCTGGGGCTGGAGCAGGACGAGGGCAAGTTCGTGGTCGGCCTGGTCTCCCGCCTGACCGATCAGAAGGGACTTGACCTGGTGAACGCCATCCTGCCCGAGCTGATGGACGGCAAGACCCAGATCGTCGTGCTGGGTACCGGCGACAAGGTGTATGAGGACGCTTTCCGCGCGCTGCAGGAGGAGTTTCGGGACAGCGTGAGCGCCAAGCTTCTGTACGACGAAGGTCTGGCGCACAGCATCTACGCTGGCTGTGACGCTTTCCTGGTGCCCTCCCTGTTCGAGCCCTGCGGCCTGACGCAGCTCATTGCCATGCGCTACGGCACGGTGCCCATCGTGCGAGAGACCGGCGGCCTCAAGGACACTGTGGCGCCCTACAACGCGCTCGACAACAGCGGCAACGGCTTTACCTTCGTGGAGTATGAAAGCGCCATGCTGCTGAGAGCCATCAACAGTGCCAAGGCGCTGTACTTTGACGGGCGGGCGCGCTGGGACGAGATGGTGCAGCGCGATATGCGCAAGGACGTGTCCTGGAACGCTTCCGCCGATCAATATCTGGCGCTCTACGACGAGTTGAAATGATTTTTTGTTGACAGAAATAGAAAGGGGGACTTAGCGATGCCCAAGCTGATGATGAAACAGAAGGTGTTTTCCTGGGGCGATCAGTTCAGCGTGAAAAGCGAGTACGACGAGGAGCTCTATAAGGTCAAGGGCGAGGTTTGGAGCCTTGGCAAGAAGCTGCACGTCTATGACAATCTCGATCGTGAGTGCATCTATATCGAGCAGAAGGCATGGAGCTGGAAACCGCGCTTCTTTGTCTATGTAAACGGTGAGCAGGTGGCTGAGATCGTCAAGGAGTTCGGCTTCAAGCCGCGTTACAGCATCAACGGCCTCAATTGGACGGTGGAAGGCAAATTCTGGGAGCATGATTACCGCGTCCTGGACGGGGAGCGGGAGCTTGCCAACATCCACAAGGCCTGGATGACCTGGGGCGACGCCTATGAGATCGACATCGACCGGGATGAGGATACGCTGCCCGCGCTGGCGGTGGTGCTCGCAATCGACTGTGTGAACGCCCAGCAGGCGGCTGCCGCCGCTTCGGCCGGCGACTAAGAGGGAGCGGCCATGTATCAGCCGAACGATGTGAACAATGTACCCGAAGAGGAATGGGAGGAGTTTAAGAAAAAGGCCGCCAGGGACGAGCTGTATTACAGCGGTCCCGGCGATCTGCTGGACACGCCCGAAGGACGCAGCAAGTTCTGCCGCTTAAACGAGTCCGGCGCTTTCCGCAAGCCCGACCCGGATTTCCGCGGTTACTTCATCTGGGTCTTCAACAACCAGGGGGAGGGCATGGTCGTCAAAAAGCGCAGCCGCGTCGATCCCAAGCTCATGGAGGACGTGGAATATAACGCCGAGGGTGTGGAGATCAGCCGCTCCTACGAACCGGCGTGAAAAAAACCGTGGAGACGCAAAATGCGCTTCCACGGTATTTTTCATCCGTTTTTGACTGGGCTGTTCCGTTAAAATCAGTCAAAATCCCAGGCGATTTTTTCCAGCAGCCTGCGGATCGGCAGCTGCTGGGGACAGATGCGCTCGCAGGCGCCGCACTTGATGCAGTCGGAAGCGCGCCCCCGGTTCTCGGTGAGCGCTTCATAGTCCGCCTCGTGGTTGCCCGGCTCCTGGCGCGTCACCGCGTTCATCACCGAG
>CACZXQ010000085.1 GCA_902785115.1 Oscillospiraceae bacterium
TGTCGGCAAGGTCATCCCCGAGCTCAACGGCAAGCTCACCGGTATGTCCATGCGTATCCCCGCTCCGGACGTGTCCGTTGTTGACGTGACCTTCCGTCTCGAGAAGGCTGCCACCTACGCTGAGATCTGCGCCGCCGTCAAGGCTGCTGCCGAAGGCCCCATGAAGGGTGTTCTGGAGTACGTGGATGACGAGGTCGTCTCCTCCGACTTCCGTACCGACGCGCACACCTCCATCTTCGACGCCAAGGCCGGCATCGCCCTGAACGAGCACTTTGTCAAGCTCGTCGCCTGGTACGACAACGAGTGGGGCTTCTCCAACAAGATGATCGACCTCACCCGCCACATCGACTCCGTCCGCAAGGCCTAATTCGTTTCCATTTAGCAAGAAGCTCCCCGGATATCCATCCGGGGAGTTTTTCTGTTCGTAAATTGATCACACAAGCATCATCCTATGCGCTCCGCATCCACAAAATACCGATCCAGCGTCCATTTGACCGGGTTCGTGTCGATGTATTCCCAGATCGCGCTATAGTCCTCGTCATTGCGGATGACGTGTTCGTGAAAAGATTTTTGCCAAAGCCCTTCGCCAGCCCGCTTGGAAGCCCAGCGTTTCATCTGCCCAATCACAGTGCTGAGCGTAGGGGCGGCTATTAGCCGCCCGCTCTCGTCGGTGTTGATTTGCAGCAACAGATGGACGTGGTTTGGCATGATAACGTAGTTATCCACAGAAATTTGGGGATAACATTCAGGGATATTGGAAATTGCGAGCTCGACAATTTTCCCATAAGTGGTAAGTTGTACCAGCTCGTCAGTCGGCGGGCGGCTAATAGCCGCCCCTACGGAGATGGTGGACAGGATGCAGCGCCGGTCGGCGGTGCAGACCGTGACGAAATACGCGCCCGGGGTAGAATAATCGTATGCCGGCAGGCGGATTTGCTTGCGTTTGGGCAGATTCATGGCACGACCTCCGATTCTTCGTAGGGGCCGACGCCCTCGGCGGCCCGTTTTTAATGATTATACCACAGCCTCGGCAAAGAAAACAGACGTCTTGGCACATCTATGAACATCTCTACACCATCTTTTAGCATAGTATAAGAAAAAACGATTGTTTTCTGCTTGACGTTGTGGTAGAATGATGTTGCCACACAAGTTGAATATTGTTTGTCCAAAAAGGATGCGTTTGATTTGGTAAAAACGCATTCTCCTTTTCGCATCCTATTTTGGACAAGAACTTGTGTGGCAACAAGCGGAGTTGCGTTTTTCGTGCGTGGTTCCGTTTGGAGCCACGCATTTTTATTATCCCGAAAATGCGTGGTGAAACAAAAAATGAAAGAGAGGTAAAGGGAAAATGGAACAAAAGAGCAAAGTTGCCGCAGGGATATTGGGCATTCTTCTTGGCGCGCTCGGTATTCACAAGTTCTATCTTGGCTATACTAAAGAGGGGCTTATCATGTTACTCATAAGTATAGTAGGCGCATTTCTCGTCGGTATAGGTCCCGCCGTGATGGGCGTTATTGGACTTGTTGAAGGCATTCTATACTTAACAAAGAGCGACGAAGAGTTTGCAAAAACCTATATTGATAACAAAAAAGGCTGGTTTTAATATCAGCGTATGATCACAGAGCAAAACAGTTTCTAAACGGCAGGGCAAACATAACGCCCTGCCCTTTTCATCCCTCCAACAATGCAATATTCTTATACGCTGTGGTTCTGCTGATATCGCAAATCCTCGCGAACGCGCGGTCGTTATAGCACAGCCGTTGAAAGAAAAACAAACGTCCTCATCGCCCTAACGCAAAAGCAGCCCGGATGGGCTGCTTTTGCTGTATCTCGGTTTGCGTTTTCAGCTCTTGACGAAGGTGGCGCCGTTGCTCTCGCCCTTGTCGTCCTGCCAGTAGATCTTGCCATCGCTGGAGGTGAGCAGCTTGCCGGTGCCGTCGGAATACACGGTGGTGAAGGTGCCGTTTCCGTTGCCGTCCGTGCTGATCATGGTCTTCTTCGCGCCCTTATAGTACATGTTGCCGTCCTGATCGAAGACGCCGGTGAACTCCCACTCAGCCGCATCGTTGGCGGAGCCACCCCAGTGGATCTTGACCGTGTAGCTTGCGGCGCTGCCGGTGATCTGCATGCTGGCGCGCTGGCTCACGCTGTCCATATAGCTGCCGGAATAGTCCTTGGTGGAGGTCTGCGTATTATCGGTGACGACCGTGGCGTTGCCGTTCGTGTTCGCGGCGGCAGCACCGACGGTGACCGTGGCGGAATTGGTGTTCACAGCGCCCAGGTTGTTGCTGTAGGTGCAGTAGACCTTCCAGCCGTTGAAGTCAGCGGGAATGTTCTCCAGGCGCAGATTGCTCCTGTCGCCGTTCTTGATCGTAAGAGTCGGGAACTTCGCCGCCAGATCCTTGGAGTTGTACTCCCAGTCGATATTGCCGTCGGGGCTGACAAAGTGCCACACCGCCCAGATGGCATTCTCGTACTTGGCAATGAACCAGGCGGAGCCGCCGGCGTTCACCGTCTCACCGGTGGGACTCTTGGTGACCTTGGGGAGCTTGGAGGCGTCCACATTCCCCGCGACGGAGACCGAGAGACCCGCTTTCGCGGAATCGGTATAGCCATTGTCATTGCTGAAGCGGCAGTAGCACTTCCAGCCGTTCATACCCACGGGGATATTTTCCAGCTTCAGCATGTAGGTCATGCCGCCAGAGATTTTCAGATAGGGGAACTTCGCCGCCAGATCCTTGGAGCTGTACTCCCAGTCGGTATTGCCGTCGGGGCTGACAAAGTGCCACACCGCCCACTTGGCGTCATCATACTTGGCGACAAACCAGCAGAAGCCGCCCTCCAGCACGGATTCATCGGTGGGGTTCTTGGTGACCACGGGAAGCTTGGGCGTTGCCGTGGGAACCGGCGTGGGCGTGGGCGCGGGTGTGGGAGCCGGCGTCGGAACCGGGGTGGGCGCAGGCGTGGGAACCGGGGTAGGCACAGGCGTGGGAGTCGGCGTGACAACGGGGACCGGGGTGACCTCCGTCACCGTCACGACAGCGCTGTCGGATGGGCTTTCTACGATCGTCACATCCGGAACCGGGGTAGGAGTGTTTGCCGCAGTGGGGCTGCTTGAACGGATGCCGCAGGCGCCGAGCAGCAGGCAGACGCAAAGCAGGGAAAGGAGGATTCCCAGAGTTTTTTTCTGTTTCATGGTATGTTTCCTTTCTTTGGTCAGGAATGTTATGACAACCATAGTATAGTACGCCATTTCGGTTTTGACAAGGGCGAAGTCGAAAAAATAAGAAATCTAAAGAATTGGGGCTGTGAAGAAAGATTTTCTTCACAGCCCCAGTTTAATGTCTCTTTTTATCCATTCTCCTCAAAACGCAAAGCTATATTTTCAGATGCTTTCAAATTCCGCGACGATCGCCTTCTCCGGCGCCTTCGTGCAAAGGCTTACGACGAGGATCACGAGGCTTGCCAGCAGGAACGCCGGCAGCAGTTCGTAGATGTCCCACACGCCGCCGAGAGGCCGCACCAGATACTTCCACAGGAAGATGGACACGCCGCCCGTGAGCATGCCGGCGATGGCGCCCGCCGTGTTGCAGCGCTTCCAGAACAGGGAGAAGAGCATGATCGGCCCGAAGGTCGCGCCGAAGCCCGCCCAGGCGAAGGACACGACACGGAAGATGGAGCTGTTCGGGTCGCGGGCAAAAAAGGCCGCGATCACCGCTACGCCGATGACGCCGCAGCGTGCAATCAGCAGGTTCTGCTTATCTGAAAGCTTGACGCCGAACACGTCGGTGAGCAGGTTGTGCGTGATGCCGGATGCGGCGGCGAGCAGCTGTACGTCCGCGGTGGACATGGTGGCCGAGAGGATGCCCGCGAGGATCACGCCCGCGATGACGGCGAAGAAGACGCCGTTCTGGCTCATGGCGGCCGCTGCCCGCACGATGACGGACTCGGCCTCGGAGCTGGTGGCAAAACCCGCGATGACGCAGGCGTTGACCATGCCGTAGCCCACGATGCCGATGATGACCGCGACGCCGAGGCTCACAACCACCCAGACCGACGCGATGCGGCGGCTGGTGCTGAGCATCTTCTCGTCCCTGGTCGCCATAAAGTGGATGAGCACATGGGGCATACCGAAGTAGCCGAGTCCCCAGGCCAGTGTGGAGACGATGGCGATCGCCCCGTAAGACCCGGCGGAGGAAGCCTGAATGCTGGTGCTGGCAAAGAGATCCAGATAGCCCGGCACGGCGCGGGCGTTTGCAAGAACGCTCGCCCAGCCGCCCGCGCTGTGGATGCCGAAGATCAGGATCACCACGAGCGCAAAGGTCATCATCAGGCTCTGAATCAGGCTTGTGATGGAGGCCGCCAGGAAGCCGCCCATCGTGCAGTAGGCCACGATCACGACCGCGGAGACGATCATCGTGGGCAGATAGTCCCAACCGAACATGCTGTTAAAAAGCTTGCCGCAGGCCACAAAGGCCGAGGCGGTGTAAGGCACGAAGAAGATGATGATGACAAGCGCGCCGATGCTCTCAATGAGCTTGCTGCCGTCCCGGAAGCGGCGGGAGAGGTAGTCCGGCACCGTGATCGCGCCGAGCTTCTCCGAGTAGAGACGCAGACGTTTGGCAACGATCAGCCAGTTGAGATAGGTGCCGGCGGCAAGGCCGATCGCCGTCCAGCTCGCCTCCGCCACGCCGCAGAAGAGCGCCAGTCCCGGCACGCCCATCAGCAGATAGGCGCTCATGTCCGAGGCCTCGGTGCTCATGGCGGTGACGATCGGGCCGAGCTTGCGCCCGCCCAGATAGAAATCCGCGCTGGAGCTGTTGCCCTGAGAGTTGCGATAGCCGATGAAGATCATGCCACCCAGGTAGATCACGATGGAGATCAGGATGCAGATATTGGCGGTAGTCATAAAATCACGCTCCGTTTTTTGTGGAAGATGTTTAAAGTATAGCGATTTTTCTTTTTCAAACAAGCGGGAAAAGGCGGAAAAACGCTTGCAATCGGCAGAAATTCCCTTATAATAGAAATGGATTTAATTTTATTCATGTTTACATGAAAGGTTTTCATATTATGAATCTTGCCAAATACGAAGCCCTCGCCGCCGTGATCGAGCACGGGAGCCTCACACGGGCGGCCGAGGCGCTCAGGTGCACGCAGTCGAACCTGAGCCATAGTCTGGACAGTCTGGAGAAGGAGCTGGGCTTCCCACTTTTAAAGCGCGGGCGCGGCGGCGTAAAGCTCACGGCAGAGGGCGAGCGGCTCATGCCCGCGGTGCGCGCGCTGCTCGCGAGCGCTGAACAGCTCCGTCAGACCGCCGCCGCCATCCGCGGGCTCGATACCGGCACCGTGCGCATCGGCGCCTTCACCTCCGTCGCCGTGCACTGGCTGCCGGGGGTGCTGAAGGAGTTTCAGGCGGACTACCCCAATGTGGACTTCAAGCTCTTAAACGGCGATTATCACGACGTGGAGCAGTGGCTGCAGGACGGCAGCGTGGACATCGGCTTTGTGAACGTCCCCTGCGCGCTCGACTGCGAGTGCATCACGCTGATGGAGGATCGGCTGCTGGCCATTCTGCCGCCGGAGAGCCGCTTCGCGAGCTACCCGAAGTTTCCGCTGGTGGAGTGCGAGACAGAGCCCTTCATCAGCCTGCTCGAAAGCTCCGACCATGACGCCCGCCGCGCGCTGGAGAGCGCCGGGGTGCAGCCGAACGTGCGCTTTTACACCAAGGACGATTACGCGATCCTCGCCATGGTGGAGCAGGGGCTGGGCATGAGCATCATGCCGGAGCTGCTGCTCAAGGGACGCAACGACCGTCTGCTGATCCTGCCGCTGGTGCCCGAAGCCAGGCGCACCATCGGCATGGCCATCGCCGCCTCCGAAAAGGCCGGCCCGGCCACGCGAAGGTTTGCCGATTATGTGGTAAGGTACGTCAAAGAAAACGCTTGATATTTTCGGCAATTTGACGGTTCAAAATGTTGCGTCAAGGTTTGACATTGTGCATTTCATGGGCTAAAATAGAACTACACCAACCTATAATAATATGAGGTGAAAAGATGTATAAAGTAGTGACCAAGCGTTTTTTGAACGACGCCAAGACGATCTGTCTCTTTGAGATCGAGGCGCCGCTGATCGCCCGTCACGCCCAGGCCGGCCAGTTCGTGGTCTTCCGTCTGGACGAGAAGGGTGAGCGCGTTCCCGTTTCCGTTGCCGGTTATGACCGCGAGAAGGGCACCGTCACCGTGATGGTGCAGGCCGCCGGCCGCACCACCAAGATGCTCCACACCGTGGAGCAGGGCGACGTGATCTCTGACATCGTGGGGCCTCTCGGCAAGGCCACCGAGATGGAGGGGCTCAAGAAGGTCTGCGTCGTCGGCGGCGGCGTGGGCTGCGCCATCGCCTACCCCATCGCCAAGGAGATGCACGCCAAGGGCATCGACGTGACCTTCATCGCCGGTTTCCGCTCCGCGGACATTGTAATCCTCAAGGACGAGTTGAAGGCCGCCTCCGATAAGCTCATCATCGCGACCGACGACGGCTCCTACGGCGAGAAGGGCTTCACCACCGTGTTCCTCAAGAACGAAATCGAAGCCAACATCAAGGAGAACAAGCCCCAGTTTGACCGCGTGATTGCCATCGGCCCCGACATCATGATGAAGTTCCTGGCCGACGTGACCCGCCCCTACGGCATCAGCACCATCATCTCCCTCGACCCCATCATGGTCGACGGCACAGGCATGTGCGGCTGCTGCCGCGTGATCGTCGGCGGCGAGACGAAGTTTGCCTGCGTTGACGGGCCGGACTTCGACGCGCACCAGGTGGATTTCGATTCCCTCATCAAGCGCGCCGCCTTCTACAAGGACGAGCAGGACGAGGCCGCCAAGCACATTTGCCGCATCACGGGAGGTAAGGAAAGTGAACATGAGCCTCACCAAGGCTCCCATGCCCGAGCAGGATCCCGTGATCCGCGCCACCAATTTCGACGAGGTGGCTCTGGGCTATGACGCCGAAACCGCCATGAAAGAGGCCGCCCGCTGCCTCGACTGCAAGAATTCCCCCTGCCGCACGGGATGTCCCGTGGCTGTGAAGATCCCCCGCTTCCTCGAGAAGGTGCGCGAAGGGGACTTCGACGCCGCTTACGACATCATCACCTCCACCAACTCCCTGCCCGCTGTCTGCGGCCGTGTATGTCCGCAGGAGAAGCAGTGCGAGAGTAAGTGCGTGCGCGGCATCAAGGGCGAATCCGTTGGCATCGGCCGCCTCGAGCGCTTTGTGGCTGACTACCACATGGCCAAGGAGAACAAGCCAGCCCCCACGGCTCCCGCGTCTAACGGCCACCGCGTCGCCGTCATCGGCTCCGGCCCCGCGGGTCTGACCTGCGCGGGCGACCTCAGAAAGCTCGGCTACGACGTGACCGTTTTCGAAGCCTTCCACAAGTCCGGCGGCGTGCTGGTTTACGGCATCCCCCAGTTCCGTCTCCCCAAGGAGATCGTGGCGGCGGAGATCGCAAACCTCGAGCAGATGGGCGTTAAGATCGTCAACAACGCCATCATCGGCAAATCCATCACCGTGGACGAGCTGTTTGAAGACGGCTTTGAGGCCGTGTTCATCGGCTCCGGCGCCGGTCTGCCCCAGTTCCTGCACATCCCCGGCGAGAACCTGCTGGGCGTGTACTCCGCAAACGAGCTCCTGACCCGCACGAACCTGATGAAGGCCTATCGCCCCGACTACGACACGCCCATCAAGGAGTTTAAGCGCGTAGCCGTCGTCGGCGCCGGCAACGTTGCGATGGACGCGGCGCGTGTCGCCAAGCGTCTGGGCGCGGAGCATGTGTATATCGTCTACCGCCGCGGCGCGGACGAGCTGCCCGCCCGTAAGGAAGAGGTCGAGCATGCCGAGAGCGAGGGCATCGAGTTTAAGCTGCTGAACAATCCCTGCGCGATCCACGGCGATGAGAACGGTCATGTGACCGGCATCGAGTGCGTCAAGCAGGAGCTGGGCGAGCCCGATGAGAAGGGTCGCCGCAAGCCCGTCCCCGTGAAGGATTCCAACTGGATCTTGGACGTGGACACTGTCGTCATCGCCATCGGCACCAGCCCCAACCCCCTGATCCGCAACACGACCGCGGGTCTGGAGTTTACCAAGAAGGGCGGCATCCAGGCGGACGAGGGCGGCGTGACCTCCCGCGAGGGCGTGTTCGCCGGCGGCGACGCCGTCACCGGCTCCGCCACCGTCATCCTCGCCATGGGCGCAGGCAAGGCCGGCGCCAAGAGCATCGACGAGTATATCAAGAACAAAGCAAAGTAAATACCTGAAAACTGAGGCTGTGGGAAAACTGCGTTTTCTCACAGCCCTTTTTTTCTTGTCAGGATCACGGCTTTGTGGTAGGATATAGAAAAAAACGGCAGAATCTTCTGATACTATCATCCAATAGAATGGCTCGTTTTTTCGCGGTCAGAATTGTGCCATGCTTCGTTACCGTCCTTGCAAATACACAAAGTATTCTCTGCGGACGCTGCCTCGCCTGACACAATTCTGACCGCGAAAATTCCAAGCCCTCTTATTGGATAATAGTATGAGGGCAATGATATGGATGAATATGCACGGCATCAGCGGGTATGGCGGCTGCTGTATCCGGTAATTGAGCGCTATATTCGTATAAAATTCAATATGCGCCACGAGGACCTGGAGGTCGAAGGCCCGGTGCTGCTGGTTCCGAACCACGTCAACGCCTGGGACCCGCTGCTTGTGGCGACGAGCTTGAAGCACAAGCAGGTCTATTTTGTCGCAAGCGAGCACCTGTTCCGCCTGGGCTTTGTGTCGAGCTTGCTGAACTGGCTCGTCGCGCCGATCCCACGGCGCAAAGCCTCTGCCGGGACGGACACGGTGAAGGCCTGTCTGCGCCATTTGCGGGCGGGGCACTCGGTCTGTCTCTTTGCCGAGGGCGAGCAGTGCTGGGACGGGCTGAATCAGCATATCGTCCCCGCCACCGGGAAAATGGTGAAGTCCTCCGGCGCGTCGCTGGTCACTTACCGATTGGAGGGCGCCTACCTTTCCAAGCCGCGCTGGGCGAAGGGTGTGCGCCGCGGGCGGGTGTACGGCCACCCGGTGCGCGTATACTCCCCCGAGGAGCTTAAAACCATGAGTGCGAGCGAAATCAACGCCGCCATCGAGCGCGACACCTTTGAAAACGCCTGGGAACGGCAGCGCGACTGGCAGCAGCCCTATCGCGGCAAAAAGCTTGCCGAGGGGCTGGAGCGCGCATTGTATCTCTGCCCACGCTGCAAACGGCTCGGGACGCTCAAAACATACGGCGACCGCATTTTCTGCGGCTGCGGCTTCTCGCTGCAGTACCTCCCCACCGGCTTTTTCTCCCCCATTGACCCCTTTGCGACGATCGCGGATTGGGAAGCCTGGCAGAAGCAGGCGCTTCACGCGCGCGACTTCGTGCGGGAGGGCGAGGCGCTCTTTTCCGACGAAGAGCTGACACTGACGGAGATCGCGCCCGACCATCAGGAAAAGCCGATCACCCGGGGAAGTCTGCGGCAGTATGAAGACCGGCTCTGCTGCGGGGAGGCGGTTTTCCCGCTTGCCGACATTCGCGGCATGGCGCCGGTGCAGACCTATCTGCTGCTGCTGAGCTGTCAGGATCGCTATTACCAGCTCCGCTCCGAAAACGGCGCGAACCTGCGCAAATATCTGGAAATCTGGAAGGAGACGCAATAATGGATTATTCCGCCGCCAATCACGCCCTCTGGAACGTTATCATCCAGTTGGGACTCATCGCCGCCGCCATCATGCTGGCAAATCTGATGCGTCAGAAGATCCCTCTCATCCGCAATAGTCTGATGCCTGTTGCGGTGCTGGCGGGCTTTCTGCTGCTGATCGCCAAGTACCTCGGGCTCGTCCGTCTGGACAGCTCGCTGATGGAAATGCTGGTCTACCATGGCATCGCCCTCGGTTTTATCGCTATGAGCCTGCGCGTTCCCGAGGAAAATGCAGAGAAGAAGGGCGATCTCACCGGGTTCAAATCCGGCGCCGTGATCGTGAGCACCTATATGGTGCAGGGCGTCACGGGGCTGCTGATCACCCTTGCTCTCGCCTACACCGTCATGCCCGGCCTCTTTAAGGCCGCGGGGCTGCTGCTCCCGATGGGTTACGGGCAGGGTCCCGGTCAGGCCAACAACGTCGGCTCGAGCTACGAGGCGCTGGGCTTCACCGGCGGGCGCAGCTTCGGCCTCGCCGTTGCCGCGGCGGGGTATCTGGTCGCCTGCGTGGTGGGCGTTGTGATCCTCAACGTGCTCTCCCGCAAGGGCAAGGTCGGCACGACGCGCTCCGCCGCCGGGGAAAACTACCCGGCAAGCTTCTTCCAGAGCAAGGACGAGATCCCCGTCTCCGACTCCATCGACAAGCTCTCCGTGCAGATCGCGCTGGTGCTGCTGGTGTATCTGCTCACCTATCTTGCCGCCTGGGCTCTGACCTCCGGCATTGCCGCGCTCTCCCCCGGGCTTGCCGCCACGGTGAACACGCTTATCTGGGGCTTTAACTTCATCATCGGCGCGGCGCTTGCCATGCTGCTGCGCGCGCTGCTGCAAAAGGGGCGCAAGACCGGGCTGATCCTGCGGCAGTATCAGAACAACTACCTCTTAAATCGCATCTCCGGCTTCTTCTTTGATATTATGATCGTCGCGGGCATCGGCTCGATCAATCTGGAGGATATTCGCGGCCTGTGGCTGCCCTTCGTGCTGCTGGTCGTCGCCGGCGCGGCGGTGACCTGGCTGCATCTTGGCATCGTGTGCAGGAAGGTCTACCCCGATTACTACTACGAAGGGCTGATCTCCATGTACGGCATGCTTACCGGCACGATCAGCTCCGGCGTCCTGCTCCTGCGAGAGATCGACCCCGATCTTGCAACGCCCGCCGCCAACAACCTCGTCATCGGCAGCAGCTTCGGCATCGTGCTCGGCGCGCCGGTGCTGATCCTCGTGGGCATGGCGCCCAAATCCCCCGGGATGTGCTGGCTTGTGCTGGGGCTTGCCGCCGCCTACTGCGCGCTGCTGTATCTCGCGATCTTCAAGCTCAAGGGGCGAAAGAAATCATAAGGAAAAACCAAGGAGCTGTGAAAAAATTGCATTTTACGCAGCTCTTTTTATTTTATTATATTAATATCAAATATTGACAAATTTTTGATATATGATATTCTTAAGTCAAAAGAAATCCATCTCTCTAGTTTGTGAAAGCGTTGATGAAATTGACAAAAACAGTTTATAAGAGCATGTGCGTTCTGATTAAGGTTGTTTTCCACGGGAATACCTCATGTATTTCAAGAAATAGCAGCAAATTTAAGCTTTGATTTCACGGAAGACTCCGAAAGAGAGTGATTCAGCGTTTGCTTAGCCCCTCACAAAGAAAGGAGGATATTCCCTTGAGCTAAATTACTTTTCTAAGGAACTGTGAAGAAATAAGTTGGACAAAGATGGCTTAGGATTTTTTGCCTGTAGCAAGGCGACAAATCGCAGGAATACTTTGTGTATTTCAAGATTTGCTAAGCTAGTAAAACATATATACAGTCATTTAGGAGGATGTTATGAAAAGAACACGAAAAATATTCGCTCTTCTCCTGTGCTTCATTTTGGTAGCTTCAATGGCTGCAACGGCATACGCAATCGACGCCAAAGCCCTTGGGTCGGTCTATTTTCATTCTACAACAAGCACCAGTGTCAGCACACGTCTGGGACTATTTACTCTTAATGAGATATTAAGAGTAGAGTCGGGCGTGTATGATTCATATGGTAAACTGTGGTGGTATGGGAAACCAGACCCAAATACAGGGATCTATCAGCACTATGGATATGCGATTTCCGGTTACTCGCGTGCAGATGATGACAATGGCGTTGACCTTTTCACGTTTAGCATATAATTGTACGGTTGCTGACGGAGACGGCCATGAAAAAATGGATTACGATTCTTTTGTTGCTTGTATTTATATCTTTTCTTCCCTCATGCCGCGCAAAGGAAAGCGAATATGTCCACGCGGAAAAAGCGGAATTTGCTTCTGAGACGCCAGCAGAAACAAGAACAGAACTCATTTTGGCTACCATGCGGCATCCTCAGGATACCATGAAAATGGAAAACGCTATACAAAGTGCTGCCGCGAGTTTCAACCAGAGCAACAGCAAATATTATGTAACGGTTGTAGACTATTTACAGGAGGGGGCTGACGGAAAGCAAAACGGGCTTCGCTTATTGAACACTGAAATCACCAGCGGTAAATGCCCGGACATGATTTGTTTTTCTCAAATTTCTCCCTTTCCGTATCTTTCCAAAGGCTTATTGCTTGACATGGAGGAATGTCTTGCGGCGGATGCCGACGTCGCGCCGGATGACATCATCGCCCTAGGTGCTATGCGCTCCCTGGGCGGCCTATTTCTTCTGGGAAGTAACGTCACTGTCGATACATTGATTGCGCAACAATCGCGTTTTGGAGACCGCTACGCGTGGAGTCTTCAGGAGTATCTGGAGATCGAAGCGGCGGAAGATCCAAGCGTATGGATCATTTATAACATTACACACGATGTCCTTCTGAGAGAGGTGGGGCGACGGTACGTCCGTTCTGCCATTAACTGGGAAACAGGTGTGTGCGATTTTGACAACGCAGAATTTGTCGCACTGTTAGATGCTTGTTCCCGCATTCAAGAGAAACCGGAAATGCCCGGAAATGAGTTGGTCGGCTTAGGAGCCAGCTTTGTTGCGGAAGGGAAATTGATCACTGCCGAGTCAATGACTGATCAGGTCTATACTTTGGCACGTGACGAAGCATTTGCCGGAGAAAAACTCAGCTACATAGGGTGGCCAACAATAGACGGAAGCTGCGGAACGGATGTGCGCTTTCAGCATCCGGTTGGAATTGTTTCCAAGAGCGAACACATTGAAGGCTGTTGGGCGTTTATAAAGTATTTGCTGCAGGAGGTTCCTGTCCGATATGGCATCCCGGTTTATAAACCGCGTCTGTTGGATGAAATAGATAAGGCGAAAAACAGAGATGAGCCATATGAGAGAATGACCGACGGGCAGGGTGAACATCTTCTGGATTTGCTGGATCATATCGAGAACCTTGCTATCTACGATGAAACTGTGACAGAAATTCTTTTATCAGAAAGTGAGAGCTTCTTTGCTGGTCGTAGGAGCGCCGAGGAAACCGCGGAGCTTATTCAGTCCAAGGTGAGCCTATATCTATCAGAGCTGCAATAACAAACATAGAAAAATGCTGTCTGCGGGGCTGTAGAAAACAATGGTTTTTTACAGCCCCTTTTTGTTAAGATTTCTAATATTGACCCATCGGAAAAGAGACGATATAATATTTATATCGTTCTACCGACAGGAGAAAGAGATGATCGCTTACAATGAACTCAATTCCCCGCAGGCTGTGGCAGAGCTGCGGGATTATCTGGTACTGGCGCTGCGCAGTACCGGTATCGACCCGGCAAGGGATCGGATTTTCGAGCTTGGCATGCTGCGGGTGGAGGATGGTAGGATCGTAAATCAAAACAGCACGCTCGTCGCCCCCGGCATCCCCCTTCCGCCCGAGGCGGCGGAGCGTTACGGTATCAGCGATGCGGACGCCGCAAGCGGCCTGAGCTACCGGCAGATGGCGGCAAGCCTCGCCTCACTGCTGCTGGACAAGGTCGTCATTGCGGACGAGGAGGCACTGGGGCTCGTCGCCAGGATGCTGGAGGACGAGGGCTTTGAGGGGACCTTTGCCTTCCTGGACGTAAGAACCCTCGCCTATTCCCTGACGCCTGAACTCGGCTATCTCGAGCCGGAGCAGCTTTCGGAGAGTCTGGGTCTTTCCCCGGAGGATGCGCCCGGCATCCTGCAGGACGCAATGCTGCGCTATGCGATCCTGCAAGCCTGCCGGGAGCGGATCGAGCTTGCTCCCGCCGAGGAAGAGGACGCCGAGGAAGAGACGGAAGCGGATGCGCCCATCTCCGCGCCCGGCGCAAGCCCGGCGCCGCAAAACAAGAAGGGGCTCTTTCCCTTGATCCCGCTCAAGTCCAAGGCCGCCAAGCGCAGGCGGCGCGTGCATCGGGATCTCTTCGGTGACCTGTGGGCAATGAACAGTGAGGACTTTATCGGCTACGCCGGCGCGCTTGCCAGCGTGATCGCCGCGCTGATCTTCTGCCCCTCCTGGGCAAGCCTGCTGTTTTTGCTGGCAGGTACCGTAATGTTGCCGCTTCGCCCGCTGCGCCGCTTCTTCCGGCACTATGAGCTGAACAGTTGGCGGCTGCTGCTGATCGGCTGCGTGATCTTTGTGCTGGCCTGCTTTGTCAAGCCTCACACTCCCGGCAGCGGCAAGCCGCGCAGCGCCGATGACGGGCCGCCCTCCTTCATCATTCTCACCTGGGATCAGCCCGGTGATTACGGCCAAAGCTGGACGGCGGTGAACGACAACGGCGAGGAGGAGACTTACATCGCTTTCCATCTGCCTTCCGGCATTTACCGCGTACTCAACAACAACGCGGCCTCCGCGAAAGTAACGGTTTGCGACGACGAGCCTGTGGAGAAGAGCACGGACATTCAGGACTTGCTGCTGGAAGAGAGCAGCCGTTCCGTCACCGTGCTGGCCAGCAAGGCAAAAGAGATCGCGCTGGACGAGGGGCAGCACCTGCGCCTGTCCGAAGGGGCGGAAAACGTCATCTTCCAATATTTGTCTGAGATCCCCGAGGTGGTTGTCGATGAGAAAGACGAGGAAGAGGACAACACCGCCAACGCCATTCCCGCTTGGGTCAACGGCCAGGAGGTGCGTTTGCGCAAATCCGCTTCGATCAGCGCCTTCATCATGGCGACCTTTGACACCGGCAAGGAGGTCATGGTCACCGGCACCACCGGCGACTGGACGCAGGTCATCGTGGACAACCAGAAGGGCTATATCTACTCGAAATATATCACCTACGAAAAACCCGCATCATAAACAAAACCTCCTGCGATGCTTCGCAGGAGGTTTTATTTCGTGAATCGTGAAGAGAGAATGGTGAACCGTTATGGTGTTCCTTTCGGGAACGGATGATCATTCGTCGCGAAGCGACACCTTAACGATTCACTTTTCACTATTATCTTTTCACTTCTTCGCAAGCCCCTTCTGGCGCGCGTACTCGGCAGCGCCCAGAGCGCCCATGAGCTGGGGGTCGGTCTTGAGGTTGACGACCTT
>CACZXQ010000086.1 GCA_902785115.1 Oscillospiraceae bacterium
GAATGTTGTATGTGTGATTGTCCAGTGTCAGGTTGTTGGCGACCTCATAGAAGGCGTTGCCGTCGATGCCGGACAGGGGCTGTTCAGCGCCGTCCACCACACCCGTCTGCAGTGCGGAATACAGCTCAGAGAACGCGGTCGGCGTAGCGGAGAATCCAATGGCGTCCGCGGTGGAGCTGTCAATGGCATAGGTCTGCACGCGCAGCTTCATGCCGCGAATGTCGTCGATCGAGGTGATGGCCTTGTCTTTGGTGAAGTAGCAGCGGCCGCCGTCGGGCAGATAGCTGAAGCCGATCAGGCCCTGTACGTTGTCGGTCACATCCTGGAGCAGCTCGTCGCCGATTTCGGAGAACAGCGTGTTGAAGTACTGATCGTAGTTGCCGAACAGATAGGGCAGCGAGAACAGATTCATCTTGGTGGCACCCATGTCGGCAATGCCGGCAGGCTGTATGACGACCACATCAATGGTGCCAAGCTGTGCGCCTTGGGTCATTTCTGTGTTGTTGCCCAGAACGGACGAGGGATACACATCGACCTTGACCTTGCCGCCGCTGGCCTCTTCCAGACGGCGCCCCCACTCGTTGAAGGTGATGGCTGTCAGACTGGTCTCACTGGAAGAAGTACCGAACTTGAGGGTGATCTCATTGTACTGCGGGTCATCCGCGTAAGCGTTGGGACCGATGGCGGCAAGCGCGAACACCATGACCAGCACGAGAAGCAGAGACAGATACTTTTTCATGTTAATGCCTTCCTTTCTTTTTTGACATATCGTTTTTTGCCCGCAATGCGGGATTTTGCACAAAATCTTTTTTACAATTCCTATTATATAGAGGCATCTTTGTAAAATCTTACAAAATATTTTTCTGTTCTTATCTTTTTTTTCGTTTATTTCGAGGTTCTAATAAAAAGTTTTAAAAATGAAAGGATCGACTTCCGCGCCGACTTGACAAGAGCGTTGTCTGCCTATAAGATACATTTAGGACGAGGTAGGTTTTTGGGGAACAGGAGGTATTATGCTTGTAAGCTCTGACCGGATCGTTGTTCGATCCGACACGGACAACCATGTGCTGTTTTCCGTCTTTAAGGTGTACTATCCCTATGCGGACAAGGCCGAGGCACGCTATATCCTCCACCATCACCCGGAGCTGGAGATATCCTGCATTTTGGACGGTGCCGGGATCTACCACTGCGCGGGAAACGACTATCCCTTTTCCGCGGGCGACGTGTTTTTCCATCGCAGCAACGACGTCCACTATGCCAAGACCCTGGACACGCCGGACGGCAAAATCCCGAGTCTGCTGGTCATCCGTTTCGCGCCGCGTTTTATCTGGTCCCCCGGCGGCGAATGGTTCAACAGCAAGTACCTTCAGCTCTTTACCCAGCAAAACAGTATCCGCCGCATGATCCCTCACGGGGAGCGCGCGGCGCAGATCATCGTGAGTCTGCTTGCGGAGATCTTTGAGGAATGCCGGGGACAGGAGCCGTCCTACGACCTTCTGGTCAAGGCCAAGCTCATGACCATTCTGGCAAATATGGCCCGGTACTACGAGCGGGAGCTGGAGGCGGAGGATGCCCCCGGCATCAACCAGCGGCATCTGGAGCAGATGGAGCGCTCCACCAGCTTTATCCTCAGCCACCTGGGCGAGGATCTGACGCTGGAGGATCTGGCCCACGAGGCCTGCATGAGCCGCTCCTATTACAGCACGGTCTTCAAGAGCCTCAACGGTCTGTCCGTCTGGGAGTACATCACCCGTCAGCGGATTGACCTGGCACAGTATCAGCTGGAAACCACAGCCAACTCCGTGCTTCAAATCAGCGAAGCCTGCGGCTTCAACAGCATCGCAAACTTCAACCGCTCTTTCAAGAAGCTGACGGGGAAGACGCCTACCGAATACCGCAAGAGTATCGCCGCGTCCCACCGGGACAGGGAGGAGACGCCGTGATCCCGCTCTTTCCGAAATGCCGGGCCCTGTTTGTGCTCGGCGCGGCAGTGGGTTTTCTGTCCGCCGCGGCACTGTGGCGCAGCGGACAGCCGTGGTTTGTCTGCCTGGGGGTGCTGCTCCTGCTCACGCTTGCGGCCTGTCTGTTCGCCTCCGTGCAGGCTGTGCGGATGCACAGCCGTATCCTCGCGTATTTCTATACGCTGCTCAAGCCGAAGGACTTCATCGAGGGCTATACCCTATTGCTGAAGCAGGCGCGCGTGCGTCCGCATATCCACTTTTCCATGCTTATCAATCTTGCGAGTGCCTGTACTGCGGCGGGGGACTATGCCCAAGCCGGAGAGGTGCTGGATCAGGCCGAGACCCTGCCGGTGGCAAAGCGCCGCAAGTCCCAGGCGATCCTGGCCGGGAAGCGCTGCCACCTGTACTGCTCCATGGGCAAGCGGGAAGCGGCACAGGAGGAGTGGGAGAAGCTGGAGGTTCTTTCCCGGGACGGGAGGCTTGTGGAGCCGGACGTTCTGGAGCAATATCGCGTCCGAATCGCCCTGCTGGACGGAAGCGTCACGGCACAGGATGCGGATTTTGTGCGCGGGACAATGAAGCAGGCACGGTCGGAGCTGTTCCGCACGGACATGAAGTTCCTGCTCGGCCGGATCTACGCGTGCCTGGGGGAGACAGCCTTCGCCCGGGCCCACCTCGCCGAGGTAGCGGCCTGTGACCGCCAGCTAACCATCTCCGCTCAAGCGGAGGCCCTGTTAAAGGAACTATAAATAATAACAGACTTTTCCCGTTTTTCTGGGAAAAGTCTGTCGTTTACCTAAAGGGAATCCAGAATGCCTTTTAAGTATCCGATGGCGAACAGACGGCCCAAGGCGTCGTACCCGGCATTCCGGACGCTCTCCCCTGCCATGGTGGGAACGTGATCGACCCGCACGGGCACATCCAGACCGCAGTCCCGGTAGAGCCGCATGAGCCGCGGCATGTCGAGGCTTCCGTTGTCGTGGAAGGTCTCGTGGAAGCAGCGTTTGTCGCCTGCCGCGTTGCGGAAATGGATGAACAGGATTTTGTCGGCCAGTTTCGGGATGATGTCGTACAGATCCTCGCCCATCATGGCGAAGGTAGCTTGGCAGAAGGTCACGCCCAGATTCTCACTGGGGACGGTGTCCTGCACCGCATGGCGAACAGCCTCATAGGAGATCATGATGCGCGACACTTCACCGAGTTTCGGCAGCGGGGGATCGTCCGGGTGCAGAGCCAGGCGAATGCCATGCTTTTCTGCCTCCGGGAGCACTGCGTGCAGGAAGTAGGCGTAATTATCCCAGAGCTGCTCGGCGGAAATGGCTTTGTCCGAGGGCTTGTAGTCCTTCAGGTCAAAGGCCGTCACTCTGGCGCCGCCGCGCTCGGGGTAATCGCTGCGCGTCCTCGTCCAGCCCACATACGCCATCCAGTTGAAGCAAATCGTGCGGATATTCAGTTCCTCCATGATGGGGAACATGCGCATCACACGCTCTATGCTTTCGTCCCGTTTCTCGTCGCCCGCCTTGATGTGGTCGTGCAGGCAATTTGGCATGGGTTCGATGATCACGGGCGTGATGCCATAGTCGATAAAGCGCTGATAGACAGGGAGCCAATGGCTGCGCTCCGCGGGGTCAAAGCCGGAATCCTCAGGCAGGCGGATGACGCCGTACCGTACGCCCAGCTGACGCCCGATCTCCCAGGTCGCGTCCGGGGCGGAGCGAAAATAATCCGTCAGCAGCATGGTCATACACCCGCGTGAGACAGGAAACCGCCGTCCACCGGGACGGTTATGCCCGTGACATAGGCGGCCTTTTCCTCATCCAGGAGCCATTCCACGCAGCCCATCAGATCCTCCGGCTTGCCGAAGCGCCCGGCCGGGGTCTGGCGCATGACGTTTTTGCCGCGCTCGGTCAGGCCGATCTCGGGGCTGCCCAGGATCTTGATGCTGCGGTCGTTGATAAAGAAGCCCGGCGCGATGGCGTTGACGCGGATCCCGGCCGGGGCGAAATAGGTGGCCAGAAACTCCGTCAGGTTTACTATGCCGGCTTTGGCAAGAGCATAGGCGGGCACGCGGGTCAGCGGGCGATAGCTGTTCATGGACGCGAAGTTGATGATGCTGCCGCCGCCGTTTTTCGCCATCTGTCTGGCGAAAACACGCACGGGGATCACGGTGCCGATGGTGTTCGTGCGCACCACGCTCTCAAAGATCTGCATGTCCAGGTCGAAAAAGCCGACCATGCCTTCCGGCTTGTCTTCCGACAGCTCCGCGGGATCGTAGTAAAAATTCGTCGTGATGGCGCGGTTGTTGTTGCCGCCCGCGCCGTTGACGAGGAAGCGACAGGGGCCCCATTCCTCGGCCACTTCCTTGGCAATCTGCTGCATGGAGGCCTCGTCGCACACGTCCCCGGTCAGGATCCTGCAGACTCCGCCGGCTTCCAGAATCGCCTTCTCCGTTTTCTCAAGCTTCTCACGGGTGCGGCCGATCAGCGCCACCTTGCAGCCCCACCTGGCCAGTGCGAGAGCGATGACCGAGCAAAGGGTCCCGCCGGCTCCGGTCACGACAGCCACTTTCCCTTCAAAGTTCTTGCTCATCCTGGATTCGCTCCTTTCAAATTGTGATCCGTTTTTTAGCATTTTCATAACACACGGCCCGAACCAGGCCGGAAAGCGCGGAAAAATCATCGGGCAGCTCGCCCCGCGCGGCCTTTTCTCCGATCCAGCCGCAGAGGGCGCGGCGGAAATAGTCATGGCGCAGAAGAGAGAGCAGACTCCGGGAATCGGTCGTCATGCCGACAAAGGTGCTGAGCACGCTGAAGCTTGAAAACACCTCCAGCATCTCCCGCATGCCCTGCAGATGATCGCACCACCACCAGGCGGGGCCCTGGGTCACGCCGATGAAGGAGCCGCAAAGGACCGCCATCACAGCATTGTCGGCGGGATTAAGGGTGTAGAGGATCGTTTTGGGAAGCCCGGCAGGCCCTTGTTCCAGATCATCCAGCAACGCCGCCAGGGAGCGCACATCGACGCCTCCCCCGATGCCCGCAAAGCCCCCGGCCGCTCCTGCAAGGGTTCTCAAGCGGCTGCTGGTGAAGCGCTGCGCCCCGATGTGCAGCTGCATCGTCCAGCCGCGCCTTGCGTACTCCGCCCCCAGGAGCCGGAGCATCGCCGAGCAGAGCGCCCCGCGGTCCTCAGGCGAGAGCGTTTCTCCGGCAGCCAGCGCACGGATGCGGCGGTCGCTTTTCCCGTCCTCCGGGACATAGCGGAAGCCTTCGTCCAGCGCATGGTCGCTGAAGCGGCAGTTTGCCGCATGCAGCGCATCCAGCCGGCGCCGCAGGGCCTGGGTCAGGCTCTCCTGATCCCGGATCGCAAGTCCCGTCAGGGAACCGAGTGTGTCCAACAGCGCCTTGTCGGGTTTGAGCAGGTCATCTCCCCGCAGGGAGGGGGCAAGGCTCTCCAGACAGGCAAAGGGCTTCAGTTCCTCGGTGATGGTAGCGCAGGGCGCCGCGTATTCCACCTTAAAGTGCCTGAAAATTCCCTGGGCGCTGAACTCCGGCTGCCGCAGTTTCTCATTGGCCTCCTGCCAGATCCTCTCAGCATTGGTTCCGCAGAGGGGGAGCGTAATCCCGAAGACCTCCTCCATCTCCATGCGTGACCAGTCGTACAGCGGGCTGCCCATGAGCTGGGGATAGACCTCACACCAGGCTTTGAATTTCTCGTAATGGGAAGCCTGTCCGGTGATCAGCGTCTCGTCCACACCGCAGATACGCATAGCGCGGTGCTTGTAGGGATCACTCAGCAGCCAGAGCTCCGCAAGGTCCTCAAACGAGCGGTCGGAGGACAGATCCGCCACGGAGAGATGGTTGTGATAATCCACAAGGGGCAGGTCTCTGGCCGCCTCTTCGTAGAGACGCCGGGCCGTTTCGGTCGTCAGCAAATAGCGTGCGCCCAACAGCGATCACTCCTTTTTAAGCTGGTTTTTCTCTTCCTGCCCATAGTATAGGCGTGGAGCCGCAGGCTGTGCAATGCCTGTTCTTTACAGGAACCTGCGTTTTTTTTACATTCTGGAGGCGATTCTATGCAACCCTGTCCCGTCCCGGAAGCAGCCCTGCTTCCTCACATCCGCATGGCACGTTTTTACGACACTGAAAAAGCCGGCATCTGGGGAAAAACCGCGCTGCGAACGGTGAGCGGCTATGAACTGAGCTTCTTTTTGAACGAAGGCGGCAGCCTGTTTCTGGATGGACAGGAGCGGCTGATCCACCGCTGGGATCTGCGCTTTTCCCGCCCGGGAGAGCAGCTGTGCAGTCTCCCGCCTTATCGCTGCTGTACGGTCTTTTTTGACTTTGGGAGCGCGGGCTGCGTCGGCAATGAGATGCTCGAGCGCATCCCTGCGTTCTTTCCGGGGCGGGAGGAGCTGGAACCTCTTTTCCGTGAGCTGGTGAATGCCTTTGTCAAACGGGAGCCGGGAGATCTTGCCCTCGCAAACGGCCTGCTTCTTCAGCTTCTTGCCCACTGCGTCCGTCTGCAGAGTCAAAAGGAGCGGTATCATCCGGCCACGTGCCGCTGCATGGCCTACATTCGCGAGCATCTGTCCGAAGATCTCAGTCTGGAACGTCTGGGGGAACAGACCGGCTATTCCGCCCTGCACCTCTTACGGCTTTTTCGCCGGGATACGGGGCAGACACCCCATGAGTATACCCAAGCCCTTCGCATGATACAGGCCCGACAGCTTCTGGCCGAAAGCGATCAGACGATCCTGGCCATTGCCCAGGCCAGCGGATACTCCTCCGAATCGTACTTCCAGTCTTTTTTCAAGAAACTCTGGTGGTATTTTGAGAACCGTATTCTTTAACTATTCCTCGTTGGCTGCGTAGATTTTATTCTGAGCCCTTGAACCCTGAGCGGCAGCATTGTCACGCATAGCGGTCATAGT
>CACZXQ010000087.1 GCA_902785115.1 Oscillospiraceae bacterium
AAATAGATTGCATACAACCAATGTGATGTCCAGTATAGCAGAGACCTCGGATAAGTCAAGCCCCGACTTGTTAAGCTTTTGCAAGCAGAGCGGATTTATTCCTGAATGGCTTTCAGCAGCGCGTCAACTTTGTCCGTGTCTTCCCAACGGACGCCGAGATCCTCTCTTCCCATATGCCCGTAGGCTGCAAGCTTACGATAGATCGGCTTGCGCAGCTCCAGATCACGGATGATCGCGGCCGGCCGAAAATCAAAGACCTTTTTGACAGCCGCTTCGATCTTGTCATCCGATACCTTGCCGGTACCGAAGGTTTCCACCAGCATGGAGACAGGCTCCGCCACGCCGATGGCGTAGGCAAGCTGGATCTGGCAGCATTTGGCAAGCCCCGCTGCCACTACGTTCTTGGCTGCCCAGCGAGCGGCATAAGCTGCTGAGCGGTCTACCTTCGTGGGATCCTTGCCGGAGAAGGCACCGCCGCCGTGAGGTGCGCTGCCGCCATAGGTATCCACGATGATCTTGCGCCCGGTCAGACCGGAGTCGCCCTGCGGGCCGCCGATGACAAAGCGTCCGGTCGGGTTAACATAATACTTGGTGTTTTCGTCCAGAAGCTCCGCTGGGATCACGGGCTTGATGACAAGCTCGATCATATCCCTGCGAATCTGCTCCAGTGTCGCCTCCGGGGCGTGCTGGGTCGAGATGACGACAGCGTCAACACGCACGGGGCGGCGCTGCTCGTCGTATTCCACAGTGACCTGGGTCTTGCCGTCGGGACGCAGATAGCTGACCACACCCTCCTTGCGGATGGCGGTGAGGCGCTTTGCGAGCTTGTGGGACAGCGAGATGGCGAGCGGCATCTTTTCGGGCGTCTCATCGCAGGCGTAGCCGAACATCATGCCCTGATCTCCCGCGCCGCCGACCTCGTCGTTGGTACCCAGCGCGATGTCGCCGGACTGCTCATCAATGTTCACGATGATGCCGCAGGTGTCGCAGTCAAAGCCATACTTGGCGCGGTCGTAGCCGATATCGCGGATTACGCCGCGGGCGATCTTCTGGATGTCCACGTAGCAGCTCGTGCTGATCTCGCCCATAATGTGCACAAGACCCGTCGAGCAGGTCGTCTCGCAGGCCACGCGGCCGTTGGGATCCTCGGCTAAAATCGCGTCCAGCACCGCGTCGGAGATCTGATCGCAGATCTTATCGGGATGTCCCTCGGTTACGGACTCGGATGTAAACAGATAATGGCTCATATCTATAACCTCCTAAAAAATATACGAAAATATGCGCCCCGCTCGGCGGGGCGCAGTCAAGTCTTTCTTCAAGCCTCATCTTTCGTCTCACCGCCGGATTTGGCACCTTGCTGATTCGCAGGTTGCCGGGCTTCACAGGGCCGTTCCCTCCACCACTCTTGATAAGGTGTTTAATTGTGCTTGATATTATAGCAGACAGTCGTCCGCTTTGCAAGCTTTTTATTCGTTTTCCATCAAATAGGAGAAGATCAGAAACGCTGTTTTCATGGCATTGTGCCGGATCCTCTCATCTTCGATACAGAAGATATTGTCCTGAATGATACGCGCGCCCATCTTTTCGATCCGCTCAGCGTCGAGCGGCACAATGCGCTTATTCTCGGTCGTGATGTACTTTTCCGTGATCACCGGGTCGATTGCGGAATTGTTGGCAACGACAAGGTCGATTTTCCGATTTGTCAGGTGCTTGTTGAGCGTTCGCAGATGATCGCCCACGGTATAACCGTCCGTCTCGCCCGGCTGCGTCACCAGATTGGAGACGTACATCAGCGGGGCCTTTGTTTCCGCAAGCGCGCTGCAGATCTCGGGTGCGAGCAGATGCGGCAGGATGCTGGTGTAGAGGCTGCCCGGGCTGAAAATGATGAGATCGGCGTCAGCGATCTTGTCTTCGATCTCATCCACCACATGGATGCTGTGGTCATAGCTGAGCTTGCGAATGTGGCGGACATTGGCGCTGACCTCCTCTTCTCCGAAGAATTCTTTGCCGCGGCTTGTGCCCACAAGCTCCACCTTTTCCTCAGTCAGCGGAAGGACTGTGCCGCGGATATTCAGAAGATGCGCCATATACCGCGTCGCCTCGGTAAGATTGCCTTTTATGTCGATCAGCGCCGCAAGCAAAATGTTGCGTACGGGGTGATTGTAAAGGCTTCCCTCTTTGCTGAAGCGGTATCGCAGCAGCGTAACAAAATCGTCGTCCACATCCGCCATCGATAGAAGGACTTTTCCCAAGTCGCCCACAGCGGGAATATCCAGTTCCTTTTTCAAGACGCCGGTGCTGCTGCCGTTATCGCTGACCGTTATGACGGCAGTCACATCCACCGGAAACAGCTTCAGCCCGGATAAGAGGCAGGAAATGCCTGTTCCGCCGCCGAACACAACGATTTTTTTCATGGGATCACCTCAAATTTAATACTGGACTGCTGGTTTTTTCGCTACGATTCCGTACAAAAGACGGAATCGTTATTCCTAACATAACATATCCGGGATGGCTTCGCAAGCACCATTTTCTTTTTCGCAGAGCGGCTCGCCCCGCATCCTTTATACAGATGCCTGAAAAACAAATCTTCGCCTGCCTTCTCCCAGACTTCAATGAAGACCGTTTACAGTTTTGATTATTCGTAAAAACGCTTGCCAAAGAAGCAGGGAATGTGATACTTTAGAGCTGCATCCCCGCTCAAGACAAAAATGAGCCGCCGCAGCAGCGAGCGGCAGCTTTCGACACGCCCTGAAGGAGGAAATACTATGCAATACCGCAAGGATCGAAACGGAAACGCGCTGAGTGTTCTCGGCTTCGGCTGCATGCGCTTTAGCAAGAAGGGCAGCGGCATCGACATCGGCAAGACGGAAAAGGAGCTGCTGGCCGCCTATCATGCGGGGGTCAACTATTTTGACACGGCCTACATTTATCCCGGGAGCGAGGCGGCCGTGGGAGAGATTTTTGAACGTAACAGGCTGCGCGATAAGGTCAACATCGCGACCAAGCTGCCCCAGTATCTGATCGGAAATCGTTCCGCGCTCGACCGTTACTTTGGCGAGGAGCTCAGCCGCCTGCGCACAGACTATGTGGACTACTATCTGATGCATCATCTGACGGATGTCGCCATGTGGGAAAAGCTAAAGCGTGTCGGAATTCTTGACTGGATTGCCGAAAAGAAGCGGTGCGGCGCCATCCGGAACATCGGCTTTTCCTATCACGGAAACACGGAAAATTTTCTGAAAATCCTGGACGACTACGACTGGGACTTCTGTCAGATCCAGTATAATTATCTCGACGAGGTGGCGCAGGCGGGCAGAGAAGGTCTGCAATGCGCGTCGCGCAAGGGTCTCGCGGTTATGATCATGGAGCCGCTGCGCGGCGGCAAGCTCGTGAACATGCTGCCGGAGGCGGCCAAGAAGGCCATGGCCGAGAGCTCTCGCGGATGGAGCGCGGCGGAATGGGGGCTGCGCTGGCTGTATAACCAGCCGGAGGTCACGGTGGTTCTGTCTGGCATGAACTCCATGGAAATGGTGGAGGCAAACTGCCGAACAGCGGAGGATGCGCGAATCGGCGTTTTCACCGCGGAGGATTTTGAGACGCTTGAGAAGGTAAAGCGTGCCATCCGCGAGCGGGAGAGAGTGGGCTGCACCGGCTGCCGCTACTGTATGCCCTGCCCCAAAGGCGTGGATATTCCGGGTATCTTTCGATGCTGGAACACCATGTACACCGAATCCAAGCGTGAGGGGCGCCTTCAGTTCGCCCAGACTGTGGGGCTGACCCGCGCCCCTTCCTTTGCCACACAATGTATCCGCTGCGGCAAATGCGAGCAGCACTGTCCCCAGTCAATCCCGATCCGCGAAAAGCTGCAGGAGGCCGACCGCGCGCTGCGTCCCCTCCCCTACAAGCTCGCGATCTCGGCTGCGCGCCGCTTTATGTTCCGCGCATCCAGATAGTTTTGATCTTGTCCGCAAGGAAAAGGAGCCGCTGACCCATCTCTTGCCGGCGTCTGTTCTATGCGCCTCCGGCGTCTTTTGAACATGCCATCAGCACGTTTTCATCCGCATTTTGCGGACATGAAGACAACGGTATGGAGACGACCTGCTGAGCGCTTCCTGGCGGGAACGGAGTATATCGTATGGAGAAAAAAATTCAGATCCATAACACAGTAAAAAACTGGCGCATCTTATTTCCCTTGAGTACGCTGGATACTGCGAATGAAATGGTGAAAAAGGGATATGTTTCACAGTTTTCGATAGAAGACGGTGTCGCAAGCGCTGTCGTTTCGCCGCGATCCAATTTGAAATATGAAGTGCATCTCGATTCGCCAGGCTCGTATTATGAGGAATGGGACGACGAGATGATGTACTGCAGTTGCATGACCAAGCACTCCTATTCCTACCGGCTTTACGGTCAATGGAAACGCGCCGAGGTCTGCTGGCATGAGGCCGCCGTGCTGCAGCTGTGGGAGGAACGGCACGGCCTCTGGAGCTTCCCGGAGCCGCCGGAGATCGCTGAGGAGCGGCGCAGAGCGGAGCAGGCCAAGCAAGAGGCGGAGGAACGCGAGCGGCAGAAAAAAGAGGAGCAGGCACGAAAGAAGGCCGAAGCGAAACGCCGTGAAGCAGAAAAGAAGAAAAAAGAAGCCCAAAAGCTCCCCGCCGCATCCTTCTTTCCCGGAGAAGAGCCTTCCGGCACCTACTTTGATCTGAAGCGCGCTCTGCGCGGCATGAAAACAAACCAATACGCCGTGGAAAAGGCGAACGCCTTTCTGGCCGCGGACGGCGTCAGGCTGTCAGATACGGCGCTGTCTTTTTCCGCAAGCGGTCAGCAGGTGCTCACCGCCAAAGGCTGGGTCGATGATGGGGACAGCGGCAGTTATGTTCGCGCAGGCTTGGAATCGGACAAATTTGAGTCCCTCCAATGCAGCTGCAGCCCTTCCTATTACTACTTTTCCGGCTCGGACGAGCTGTGCGGGCATAAGCTCGCGCTGCTGACGAAGCTGCGGGAGTTTATACACCGTGAAAACCCCGGCGACGCCACCGATCGTGCGGCGGACGCCTTTCTTATGGCGATGGACGGCTACGCCGCCGCACCGGAAGCAGACGAGCAGGACGAGCCACAGCGTCTCCGCTGTGTTTCTCTGAAGCCGCGGCTTCTGCTGGAGGACGGGCATTTGACGCTCTCCTATAAGATCGGACAGTTGGGCGGCAAGCAGCTTCTTCTACGCGCCTATCGCGATTTTCTTGACGCGCTGGAATCGCATACGCTTTTTCAGCTGAACAAGTCAATGTCGCTGGATTTCAGCGCGCATGATCTGACCGAGGACAGCCTTCCCTGGCTGACCTTTTTGCAGCGGCGTATGAGCGAAACGGAGATCGCAAACGACCAGGTCTCCTACGGCTACTATAACGCACGGACGCTCAAGGTCAAGACACGGGATGAGCTTGCGGGCGCCATGCTGGATCGCTTTTATGAGATGGCCGAGGGCAGCCGCGTGGAATACAGCGTGGAGAGAGCGGAAACGATGCTGCACGTAGGGCACGCGAACATGCGCGTCTTCCTGTCCACCTCGCGCATCCCCGAAAGCGGTCCCTTACTGGGTGTTGCCGTCAGCGGCAAGATGCCCGTCATCCTCAAGGGCAGCGCCGGAAGCTATATGCTCACGTCCGACAGTCTCAGCAAAATCACCCGGGAAGAAGAGCTTGCACTGCGTCCCTTCCGCTCCGCCTCCGACGCCTCCGGCAACATTTCCTTCCGTATCGGCAAGGAGCGTCTTGCGGAATACTATTATCGTGTTCTGCCGCAGCTGACGCAGAGCCCCTATGTAGATCTGGAGGACGCCTGTGCCGAAGAGGCGGAGGCTCTGCTGCCGCCGGAGCCGCAGTTTCGGTTCCGGCTCGATCTTGACAGCGCGCTGGGGATTATAACCTGCGAAGTCCTTGTGCGCTATGGCGAGGTTTCGCCCTTCCCTCTCCCCTGCCCCGCTCACCCGAACCAATACCGCGACGCGGTGCAGGAGGAGCGCGTGCTGCGCACCGTGAATCGCTATTTCCCGAAGCTGCTGCGCGCGCAGACACTGCACTACCTGAATTACTCGGACGACGCGCTCTACAGCGTTTTGACAGAGACGGTGACAGAGCTTCAGCGCTTTGGCTTGGTGGAAGGCAGCGACGCCATTAACCGCGCCCCCCTGAAGCCAATGCCGCAGCTTCGCGTCGGTGTGTCCGTGGAGAGCGGGCTGCTCGAGATCGAGCTTTTGAGTCGAGATATGAGCCCGGAGGAATTGCTGGGCGTGTTGGAGAGTTACCGGCAGAAGAAGCGCTACCACCGCCTCCGCAGCGGCGCTTTCCTTGCGCTCGAGCGCGACAGCCAGCTTGCTGAGCTCGAAACGCTCAGTGCCGGGATGGACTTTTCTCTGGAGGACGCCATTCAGGGCGGCGCGAGAGTACCTATGTACCGCGCGCTCTATCTCGATTCCCTGCTTGAAGAGCATGACGCGATCGTATCCAACCGTGACCGAACCTATCGCGCGCTGATCAAGAACTTCCACACCATCCGGGATGCGGATTTCGAGGTTCCCAATGCTCAGGCGGAGATTCTGCGTCCCTATCAGGTTCACGGCTACAAATGGCTGCGTACCCTGGCCGCCGCGGGCTTTGGCGGCATTCTCGCCGACGAGATGGGTCTTGGAAAAACACTGC
>CACZXQ010000088.1:0-6666 GCA_902785115.1 Oscillospiraceae bacterium
CACAGGTCTCGGCGATGTTGAAGCGCGCGCCCTCCTCATAGGCGTTCATCCATTCCTCTACGGCAAAGGGTTTGATTTTCATGGCGTTCCTCCTGATTAAAATTCATATAAAAGAAAAGGGTATCCGGATCTCTGCCTTATAGCGTGCCGGGCACGCCGGACCTGCGGCGGAGATTCAGATACCTTTGACCCCGTACCCGGTGGTGCGGGAGGCTTCCCTGTTCAACTGACGGGAGCATACCATATTTCTCATGAAAAAGCAAGTGCATCTTTATCCATGCTTTTTTGATTTTCATTCGCGGCTGTCTGTGATATACTGTCCATACAGAACAATTGAAAAAATTTTTTCGGACGACCCCACTTTTTGCCCGCCCGCTTTCGTATTCCTGAGTGAAAGGGAAAACATCCCTTGCGAAAGGAGACGAAAGAATATGAAAACTTACAAGATGAAACGTGTTGTTGTGGGCATTATGCTCGTGATGCTGACGCTGGGCTTCTGTGTTGTAGGTACCGGCGCTGCCCTCCCCGATCCGACAGGCGGGCCCGGCAGCCAAATGGGTCAGGGCGATCCGATGATGGACCAGGGCGTTGACGTCACGACCCCGCCCGAGATGCCTGAAGGCGGCGCTGCCCCCGACGGCGGTTCCTTTCCCGGCGGCTTCGGCCAGAAAGGTGATTTCGGTCAGGGCATGGGCGCCACTTTCAATGGGCAGTTTTCTCGCGGCGGCGGCTTTGGTCCTGGCGGCCAGCGTGACTTTGGCGGTCATGGCGGCTTTGGCCGTGACGGCAGCCCCCGGGGAATGGACCATGCCGCGCTCAAGGCAATTGAAGCGCTGGAGGACGGCGAGACCAAGACAAATCTTGAAACCCTGATGGGCAACGTCCACACCGCGATGGAGGCCCTGCGCGATGCCGACGACAATTCCCGCGAGGCGGCGGAGGCCGCCGTCAGCGAGGCCCGCGACGCTCTGCACGAAGCGCTTGCGGCTGCGGGCATCGACGTGAGCATGAACGAAGCGCCCGAGAAAACGGAGATCGGCAGCGGCAGGCAGAACATCCCCGCGTTTCTGAACCGGGAGAATCTCGAAAACATCGATCTGAACGACGAGGAGCAGGTACAGAATCTGTTCCAGCAGTTTGTAAGCTGGCTTAAGGGCAGCAATATCTGAGTAAAACACGCGGGCCGGAGCGCATCTCTCCGGCCCGTATAAACAGGAGTATCTATGCAGGCAGTCAATGACGCGGCCCTGCGCGCAAAGGACAATGCGCGCGCACGGGAGGAATTGATACAGGCAAACGAGCAGACCATTCTGCGTACCGCCGCTGCCGTCAGCCGACACTATGTCGGCAGGAGCGACGACGAATGGTCTGTGGCTCTGTGCGCCTTCAACCGCGCCATTGACCTCTATGACGGCACGAAGGGCGACTTTCTGCCCTTCGCCCAGATGCTCATCCGCCGTGAGCTGGTGGACGCCTGGCGGCAGGAGGCCCGCCACGCACCGGAAATGAGCGTGGCGCCGGAGGTGTTCGACGGCAGCTCAGACCCTGACGAGGACGACGGCAGCGTCTACCTCGCCGTGGTGCGCGAGAGCATGGAGGCCTCCCAGCGCAGCCTGCACGACGAGATCGTGGCGGCAAACGCGATGCTGGAGGAATACGGCTTTCGTTTCTTCGACCTGACGGAGTGTTCCCCGCAGCAGGAGAAGACCCGACGCGAATGCGCCATTGCCATCCGGGGACTTCTCAGGGACCCGACGCTGCTGGTCTCGCTTCTGCGGCAAAACCGGAAGCTCCCCATGTCGGAGCTCTATAAGCTCAGCGGCGTGTCGCGCAAGACGCTTGACCGCTACCGGAAATACATCATCATGGCCGCGCTGATCCTCAGCGACGACTATCCGCAGCTTGCGGGATATCTGAAATTTGTAAAGGAGGGAGAGGCTTCGTGAAGGCTGTGATCGTGGATCTGCGCGGCGGACAGGCTGCCGCGCTGTGCGACGACGGGCGCGTTATCAAGCTTGCCGACCCGGGCTACTCCCTCGGCCAGATCGTGGAGCTGCATGAGCGCAGGCGCCGCACGCCCCGCTGGGTGCGCTGGGCCTCCACTGCCGCCGCGGCAGCGCTTCTGCTGGCGGGAGCGGGCGGGGGCGCGGCCTGGGCTATGCCCTACGGCGTGGTGAGCCTGGACGTGAACCCCTCTTTGGAATACACCATCAACCGTTTTGACTATGTGCTCAAGGTCGAGGGCGTGAACGAGGACGGCAAAGAAATGCTGTCCCGGATGGACACAAAGCAGCTTCTGTATCGCTCCATCGGCGAGGCGCTTGAGGCCTCCGTGCAGCAGCTTGAGGACGGAGAGTGGCTCGGGGGAGAATCCGATGAGATCCTGATTTCCGCCGGAACAAAGCAGCCGTCCCACGCCGAAAAGCTGGTGCAGGCGCTGGAGGACGGTCTCGGCAGCAGACGGGAAAACTTTGAGGTCCACGGCGTCATCGTGAGCCAAGCGGACATCGATGCGGCCCACCGGGCGGGCATGAGCGCCGGGCGGCACCGGGTGCTCGACGAACTCCGGGAGAGCGAGGGCGAAGACTTTGCTTTCAACGAATGGGCCGACCGCCCCATCCGCGACATCTTTCATCGCCTCGAGAACGGCCCGGAGGGCACGTCCGAAGAGCCGCAGCAGACCGGCCGGCCGCAGTTCGGTCAGCACGGGGAGCAGCCGCAGTCTGTGTCGGGAGATGCCCGGCACGACGGCGGCACAGAGCCGTCTCATCCCGACAGCGGCGGCTTCGGCAATATGGGCGGAAACAGCGGTCCGGGCGGCGGTCCGGGAGGTCCGCGCGGATAACTCTATATATAACCGGATCCCCTGTCCGACACATGTGCGTGTCAGACAGGGGATCTCTTTTTTATTTGTCCCGCTGAGCCGGGATGTACTCCCGCTCCACATACTGGGGCGTTGCGTTTACACACATGAAGACCCGGCCCACGTACTCGCCCACAAGGCCGAGCAGCAGCAGATTGAGTCCTCCCACAATGAGGATGAGCACCGTGGTGGTGGTCCAGCCCATGGGGGCCAGGTGCACCGTGAAGTAGCGGATCACCACGATGAGGGCATACAGGAAGCCGATAAAGGCCATGAAGGCGCCGGTATAGGTGGCAAGGCGCAGGGGCTTTACCGAGAAAGAGGTAAAGCCGTTCATCCACAGACCTAAAAGCTTTGACAGCGTGTAGCCGGAGCGGCCCTCCTCCCGCGCCCGGTGCTTGACCGGAACATTGCAGATGCGCCCGGTGGATCTGAGCACCAGGCCCATCACGTAAGGGTAGCAGTGCTCATAGCGGAGCATCTCGTCGACGATGAAGCGCCGCGCGGCAAAGTAGCTGTTGAGCTCCAGCTCTCTGGGTTTTCCGAGCATGATCTCGGTCATGCGGCGGTTGACAAGACTTCCGAGCAGGCGAAAGCCGCTTTCCTGTTTGTTCTCATAGGAAGCATAGACCACGTCATAGCCTTCCTCGATCTTCTCCAGCAGTTTTCCCACCTCGTCGGCCGGGGTCTGTCCGTCATCGTCCAGACAGACGACGCAGTCCCCCGTCGACCTCCGCATGCCGCACATGAGCGCCGCATGCTGGCCGAAGTTTTTGGCGAGGTCCACCGCCGCGATATGCCGGTCCTTCTCGGCAAGCGAGCGAATCACCCGGAAGGTATCGTCTGGCGAGCAGTCGTTTACCAGTACGATCTCATAGTCGTACTGCGGAAGCTTTGCCATGGTGTCGGATATCTCCGCCGTGACTGCGCCGATGGTTTTTGCCGAGCGATAGCAGGGGATCACAAAGGATACTGTTTTCATTGTATTCACTCCAAAAGATCAGCCGCAAGGCCGCTCTTTCTCAGCAGCGCCTGCATCTCGTCCTGGGTTCCGGCTGTCAGGATATAGTAGCCGTAGCGGGTGGAGCTGTCGCGGATCTCATGCCCGTCGATGGGCAGGATCTCACTGACCCGGTACAGGCTTTCCGGATTCTCCCGCCGGATGCGCCCGAGCGCCATGAGGTCATCCTCCGAGAAGATGAAACGCACTGCGGCGGCGCAAGGCTCGCCCGCCGGTTCAAAGGACGGCTTCACGCCGCAGGCGGTCTCAATGACTCCCTGCACAAAGTCCACCCCGGTGGAGAGCTTCACCAGATCCGAGCCGATGCAGTCCCCGCCCATGCGGGCTCCGCACTCGATGAGGCGGATATCGCCCCGCTCGTCGACCTTGAGTTCGGTGTGGGAAGCGCCGTACCTTACCCCCAGGCTGTCGAGCACCCGCGGTACGAGGGCCTTGATTTTTGCCAGGATATTGTCGTCCATGTGTTTCGGCGGCTGGAGGTGGCCCGTCTCCACGAAGAGCGGCGCGCCGGTGGTATATTTCTCCGTCACGGCGAGGAAGCTGTGCTCCCCCTCCCAGGACAGATATTCCACGCTGTACTCCCGCCCCTCTGCAAACTCTTCGACCAGCACCTTTTTTTCAAAGGAGGGCTCGCGGGCAAAGGCCACGGCCTCGGGCAGCTCCTTCGGGTCCGTCACCTTGCGGATGCCCCGGCTGCCGGAGCGGTCGGTGGGCTTGACGATCACAGGGTAAGAAAGCGGCAGTGTGTTCAGATCGCTGTCCTCCGTCACGAGGATGCTTTTGCACGACGGCAGGCCCGCCTTTTCAAAGGCAAGGCGCATCAGGTGCTTGTTGGTGGCTGTCATGGCGCTTTTCATGCCGTTGCCTACAAGGCCCAGCCCCTCGGCGACAAAATTGACCGTGATGGCGGCAAGGTCGGAGGCGATTGAGCACACACCCACCGGCCGGACAGCGCGGCAGATTTCCAGGATGCGCTCCTTTTCCACGATGCTCACCGGGTAGAAGTAATCCGCCGTCCGCTCGCCCACATCGCCGCACTGCCAGGCGAAGACATGCGTAACGTACCCCATGGCCTTTGCCCTGAGGATGAGCTGATTTTGAAAATCGTTGGCGCCGATAATGGCGATGGCTGGTTTCATAGTGACACCTGTAATCAGTTTGGAGTTTGGAGTGTGGAGTTTGGAGTTAATGTGTCCCTTTCGGAGACGGATCATAATTTTCAAAAGCGAAACATAAACGCAGCCAAGCGATACAATTGAGGCGGAGCCTGTTTCAATCGTGGCGAAGCCGCTCCTTCACTCCACACTCCAAACTCCTAACTCCACACTTTTCAAAGGGTAAACACCAGAATCCCCGCGACGATGAGCCCCAGGGCCAAAAGCTTTTTCCGCGTCACCTTTTCGTGAAACACGGTCACGCCGAAGATGGTGACGAAGATGTAGGAAAAACACTCGAAGGCGGGGGTCATGCTCAGCGGGAGCTTTTTATAGGCAAACATGGTCAGCAGCATCGACAGGGCCAGCAGTCCGTAGCCGCCGATGACGCCGACATTCAGGTATTCGCGCACAAAGCTCTTATGCTCCTTGCCGGACTCCCATTTGAGAAGCGTCTGGCTCAGGGAGGCGATGAATACGCTGAAAACCGCAAGGCCCAAATACGGGAGCATTTCACGCGTCATGCGATCCCTCCTCCCCGTCGGCCTTCACAAACAGCAGTACCCCCGCCACGGCGAGGGCGCAGCCGAGAATCTGCTTGAATTGAATCTGCTCATGAAACAGCAGTACGCCGAAGGCCATGGACCACACCAGTGTGACGGCCTTGTTGGTGTAGGCCACCGTCAGCGGCAGGCGCTTCAGGATCTGCTGCCAGCCGAGGGCGTAGATGCCCAGAAGCACAAACTCGCCCCCGAAGAAGAGGCAGAAGCGCAGACTCAGAAACGCCTCTCCGGCCGCGAGCTTGCTGAGGACCGTCGTCCCGGCGAAGAGGAGCAGCAGCAGGTGCAGGGCCAGAAAGACCTTTTTGTCGACCTTTTCCATTTCAGCCCCGCTTCCGGATGACCTGCCGCTCCACATACTGGGGAGACGCGTTGATGCACATGTAGATGCGGCCGATATACTCGCCGATCATGCCCAGCACCAGCAGGATGATCCCGCCCAGCAGCAGCATCAGCGCCATGGTGGAAGCCCAGCCCTCGGGGATGGAGCTGTCCACAAAGTGCTTGATGAGGATGACAATCAGATAGATAAAGCCGATCAGTGCCGCCGATGCACCGCAGTAGGTGGCGATGCGCAGTGGCTTGACCGAAAAGGAGGTAAAGCCGTTCATCCAGAGCGAGAAGAGCTTGACCAGGGTATAGCCGCTCTCTCCCTCCTCACGGGCGCGATGCGTGACCGGTACGGTGCCGATGCGGCGGGTGGCGCGGAGGATCAGGCCCTCCACGTAAGGGTAGCAGTTTTTATAGACGAGCATTTCCTCGACGATGAAGCGCCGCATGGCAAAATAGCTCGTGATGGTCAGCTCTCTCGGCTTGCCCAGCATGATCTCGGTCATGCGGTTGTTTATCACGGTGCCGAGATTGCGCCAGGCTGCGTGCTGCTTGTGGGCATACTCGGCGTACACCACGTCGTAGCCCTCTTCGAGCTTGCGGATGAGCTTTCCGGCCTCGTCTCCGGGGGTCTGTCCGTCGTCGTCAAGGCACACCACGATCTCACCCGCGCTGTGGCGGAGACCCGCCATGATGGCCGCGTGCTGACCGAAGTTTTTGGCAAGATCCACGGCGGTT
>CACZXQ010000088.1:6682-7414 GCA_902785115.1 Oscillospiraceae bacterium
GAACAGTCGTTGACCAGCACAAATTCCGCCTCATAGCCGGGCATGGCATTCATCGCGCCTTTCAGCTCCTCCACCACGCCTCGGATCGTATGGGCAGAGCGGTAGCAGGGGATCACAAAGGATACCAGCATTTTATTCTCCCTCCTCCGCAAGCCTCGCCATAAACACCACGTCGGTGTATTCTCCGCCGAGCTTCACATAGTCGCGGAAAACACCCTCGACCTTGAACCCCGCCTTCTCATAGCTGCGGCGTGCGATCTCATTGCCGCCCAATACCTTGAGCGAAATGCGGTGCAGGCGCAGCACATTCAGTCCGAAAGCGGTAAAGAGCCGCGCCGTCTCGGTGCCGAGGCCGCGCCCACGGGCAAAAGCCTCGCCGATAAAGATGCCGTACTCGGCGGACTCGTTTTTCTCGTCGACATCCCGATAATAGACGCTGCCGACGCTCCTGCCCGTCTCGCGCTCAACGATGATATACTGGATGACCTTGCCGGTCTCCACCTTTGTCCTGAGCCACGCGCGGTGCATTTCGGACGTAAAGGGCTCCCGGAAAAGGAAGTATTTCCAGACCTCCGGGTCGTTTCGCCAGCGGACAATGTCGTCCGTATCTGCGTCCGTGATGGGCCGCAGGCTGAGCTTGTCGCCGTTGATGACCGGCAGCTCGTCGTTGTGCAGTAACAGCATCTTACACTCCGTAAAAATCGCGCACGGCTTTAATGACGCGGTTTTGGT
>CACZXQ010000089.1 GCA_902785115.1 Oscillospiraceae bacterium
TTCATGAACGATACGGAAAGACCGGTCTGATGGAATCGGATTTCATCAGCCCCGGCTGCGATATTGAAGTCGAGCAGCTATTGCGGTATGTGGAGATCCCGACCCATTCCCATGAGTTTATAGAATGCGCGTTTGTGCTCCGGGGCAGCTGTATCCACCGCATTGACGAGAGCGAAGTCGTGCAGCGTGAGGGAAGCTTTATCCTGGTCCCGGTCCCCGTTCGTCATCAGCTGATCGCACTGGATGACGCCGTCTGTCTCACGGTCAAGATCCGATTGCGCTTATTCTCAAAGATGTCCGTCCCCCACCTGCCCGCCATGGTGTATCCCTTGAGCTTTCAATGCGGCCAGGATCCGGCCACCGAAAGCATGCTTCTGTTTTTGTACGAACAGCAGCAAAGTCAGCTGCCCTATCGGAAAGAACTGATGGAGTCCGCGCTTACCTGTCTCATCACCTACATTCTGCAGAAGTACCGGGATACGATGCAGCCGCTTTATAACATTCCGATCCGGGATCAGCAGCTTCTCGACATGGTCAATTACATGTACGATAACTATCGGACGATCACGCTGCACGGTCTTGCCGCGCACTTTCACTACAACGACTCCTATCTCAGCCGGATGTTTCAGGAACAGGCAGGACGTTCTTTTTCCGCAACTGTCAAAGATTTCAAGCTGAGAAAGGCCGCCGAGCTTTTGAAAACCGAAAACTGGAAGCTGGCGCAGATCTGCGAAGAGATCGGATACAAGGACACGCGCCAGTTCATCCGCAGCTTCAAGGAGATGTTCGGGTTGACGCCGGACAAGTTCCGAAAGCAAAACCAGGAGAACCTGCAGCAGTCTTGATTTCCCAACAATAACACAAGGAAGTTCCCAGATCATTCGGTCTGAGAGCTTCCTTGTTTCATGATTTTACGGATGGAGAGAACGGCATCCTGGCATATGTAGCCGTCATGAAAGAACACTTTGATAGCTCCAACTGCCGAGCCTTTTCCCTCGGTAAGTGAACCACTGCTCGTTGAACTCGACGAAGCCGTTCTTCTGATAGAACTTCCGGTTCTCCTCAGAGTTCGTGAACAGGCGCAGGGTATCGCCTCCATGCATAGGGCGGGATGCACTCATGCAGCATTTTTGAAAGCGGAGACCGAGAATCTCCGGAAGGAGATCGAAGTACAGGAACAGCAGAACCAAAATCTTGAACTGTTCATTGAACGTGTTCAGAAATATGCCGAACTTGATGAACTGAAATCCTACGCCGCACATGAGTTAATCAAAGCAATCTACGTAGGAGCGCCGGACAAGAGCAGCGGCAGACGCCGCCAGAGTGTCTATATTGAGTATGACCTGATCGGATTTATCCCGCTTGATGAACTGATGAAACAGGAAACAGCATGACAAATGCCATGCCGTTCCAATAATACGCTAAAACAGTCTTATGGGTGGCGGCCTCCCCGGCGACCCGGTGGTATAACCCTATAAAAAGCACTTATCCCCGGCGAATTCGTACGATTTGCACGATTCCGCCGGGGTTTTTTATACCGTTTCAGCTTGTTCCGCACGGGCCGCCGAGGTCGTCGGTCCCTACAGCGAGACGGCAACTTTTTTCGCAGCCCCTTTAAGCCCCAATGGATTGATTATAGTATGGCACCATCGCAATTGTCAAGCAGGATTCCGTCATTTTGACGGGCACTGTCTTTTTTCAGCGCGTCGCACAAGTTGCGTTTGTTATATTTGTACAAATTCCCATCTTGCATTTTCCCCTCCCCTTTGCTATATTATAACCAGAAAGGGTGAGAACCCAATGTACATATAAGACCGGCCCAAACATAAGGGCAAAGGTGAGCTGATCGGGATCAGGCAGCGGGAACAACGGCAACCAGCTTATCTCGCTTATGAGATCGGAGCGATGGCTCCTCCTTAAGTGCCATGTGGATGTCCCGACAATGACAGGTCAGCGAAAAATCTGCAGAAAGAGAGGTAACCAGGATGCTAGATATTAAGAACTCGGAGAGCTAAGCCCTGACTGTGTGAGAAATTTATGAGTCGCAGTCAGGGCTTAGTTCTTTTTTATCTATGTTTTCCGTCCCGAAAGGGGCGCTTTTTTGTTGCCTTTTTTGAGGAGTCGGACTATACTGAAGAAAAAACCGCAAGGAGGCCGCTTATGGCTTTGGTACTTCTCTACAACATTTCGGACGACACCAAACGGCAGAAAATCGCCCTCGCCGCCTGGAAGCTGGGCATTGACGCGCGCCGTGTCGCGCCGGCGGATTTTGCCCATCCCATCGGCTATCTGCTGGGGCTGGAGGGCTTCTCCCCCAGCGAGGAAGCAGAACCGCCCTTTGATGCGGAAATGCTGCTGATGCAAGGTCTTTCCTCCGCGCAGTTCTCCGCTTTTCTGGACGCCCTGCGCCGCAGCCGCGCCACAGTTGCGCTCAAAGCCGTTGCGACCAAACACAACGTAGCCTGGAGCTCCGCTGCGCTCTGCCATGAGCTGCAGCAGGAGCATGAGGCCATGCGCCGAGCGGGGAAAAGCGTACACCGTTAGTGGCCAGTGGCCGGTGGTCAGTGGCCGGTGGTCAGTGGCCGGTTTTTTCACCGCTCAAAGCTCACGACTCAAAACTACAAACCAATTTCCGCAGCGCGGCGAGCTTCATCGAGCAGCAGAAGATCTGCATCGCCTGCTCCAGCTGCTCAACGGGCGGGAGCGAGGGGGCGACGCGGATATTGCTGTCCTGCGGGTCTTTCCCGTAGGGGAAGCTGGCCCCGGCCTTGGTGAGCGTCAGCCCAGCGTCCCGGCAGAGCTCCCAGGTCTCCATCGCTGTTCCGGGCAGCACATTCACGCTGATAAAGTAGCCGCCCACCGGCTTTTCCCACTGTGCGATGCCAAGCGGCGCGATCTCCCGCTCCAGCGTCTCCAGTACGCAGAAAAACTTCGGCGCAAGCACCTGGGCGTGCTGCCGCATGAGGCTGAGAACGCCCTCCTTATCCTTGAGGTATCGCACATGGCGAAGCTGATTGACCTTGTCATAAGAGATGATCTGCACCGTGAGTTCCTTGATCATACGCCGCAGGTTTTCCTCGCTGCAGGCAAAGCAGGAAACGCCCGCGCCGGGAAAGGTGATCTTGGAGGTGGAGGCAAATTCAAATACCATGTCCCCGTTTCCTTTCTTTTCGCATTCTGCGAGAATGGACGGGAAGGGCTGATAACTCACGGCAAACTCATGCACGCAGTAGGCGTTATCCCACATGAGCAGGAAATCCTCCGCCGCGGGCTTCATGGCAGCGATTCGGCGGATCGTATCGTCACTGTAAATAACGCCGTCGGGATTTGAATACTTGGGAACGCACCACATGCCCTTGACAGCCGGGTCTTTGATCAGCTCCTCCACCAGATCCATTTCCGGCCCCTCGGGCGTCATGGGAACGGTGACAAGCTCAAAGCCGAAGCTCTCTGTGATCTTGAAATGCCGGTCATACCCCGGCGCAGGGCAAAGCCAGCGCACTTTTTCGCACTTGCACCAGGCGTTTGCGCGCAGACCGTGGATATAGGCCGCGTTGATGACCTGGTACATCAGCAGCAGGGATGCGTTGCCGCCCACCAACACGTTTTCCGGCTTTACGCCCAGAAGCTCCGCGAAAAGCTTGCGGCAGGCGGGCAGCCCCTCCAGATTGCCGTAGTTGCGCACGTCGATCCCATCACAAATATAATCGCTCTCGGTGTTGAGCACATCCATCATCGGCCGCACAAGATCGAGCTGCTCGCTTCCGGGTTTGCCGCGGGCGATGTTCAGGTTCAGCCCCAGCTCCTTGAGCGCCTGGTATTCCTTCTCAACGTGCCCCAGCTCCTCCAGCAGCTCTTCCTTTGTTCTCTGTGCATAAGCTTTCATGCTCTTCACCCTTTCCACCGGATTATTCACGTTTCCCGTATATTTTCCCATATTATAGCATGCCGGCATTCATCCCGCAAGCCGTAAAAATCCCGGAAAAAGCCTATGCTTTTCCCGGGTTGATTATTACATTTGCTCATATTCCCACACCGGATGCGATTCCAACTCATCCAGCGCCAGGTTTATATTCATCGAGCCGCCGGCGCCCTCGTACTGAAAATGCCACCATTCGGTGCTCAGCAGCGTAAAGCCGCAGGAGAGCATGGTGTTCGTCATATACTCCATGTTTTCCCGCACCTCATCCGACCACTGGCTGCTGTTGAAGCGGGCCGCATCGTTGGAGAAGGTGTGCATCATGGTGGGCATGACAAGCTCCTGCCCTTTTTTGAGGTCGATGAGGCTCATGTCGATGGCGCGGCCAAGCTGGTGCCAGGAGTTGCCGTTATAGGGGTTTGCGATGAACCAGCCGTTCTGCACCGCGTCGTAGAGCTTGTACTGGGCGGATTTCGGACGGTAGGCGTCATAGACCTTGAGCGTATAGCCGTCGGCGCGGAAGATGTCGTAAGCCATCTTCAGATGCTCGGCGGTTTTTTCCTCCATCATTGGGATGGGCGGATAGAGTGCTTCGCCGGTGATGTTGTTGCGGGAGGCAAAGAGCAGCTCAAATTCCGCCTCCGGCAGATACATCCGCAGATCCACAGCGCCCTCGAGCACGCGGTAGACGCTGTCACCGACGAGAGCTGCGACAGGCGCGTAGGCAAAGCGCCCGATTGGCAGCTTCACAAGATAATCGTCCCCTTCCCTGCCGTAGACCGTCACCTGGTTGCCCGCCGCCAGCATGTAGACGACACGCGCCTCCTCCGTCGGGAGGCTGCGGCAGGCGACCTGCTGCCGGGCGCAGGTAAAGAGTGGGCGGCTCTCCATTTCCAGAAAGCGCTCCCGAGCCACCCGTTCGCTGAGGATCGAAGCATCCCTCTTGGCCTTTGCATCCGCATCCACCGGGTCGATCATCCAGGAGCTGACCCAGACCTCCATCCCGCCGGGCAAGCAGAGCAGCGTGTCCTCTCCCTCCTCGCGCAGGTATTCGCACTGGATGCCCATGTCGATCGCGCCGAGAAAGCCGTCCGCCGGCTCGCCGGGGGCGTTGTAGCAGTTGGTCATGCCCACGGTGGTCTCATACAGCACCGCATCCGGCGCAAAGGTCGGCACCGGGGACATTTCCGGCGTGGGTGTCACGCTCGGCACGACGGCAGCCGGTTCGCTCTCGGTGCCGCAGCCATGCAGCAGCGGCGCGATCGTACCGGCGGCAAGGCTGGCTGCGAGGGCGGCGCCTCCACGCAGGAATTCCCTTCTTGTGATTTTCACTATGCAAGCCCTCCTACGCTCTTGTCATACTCCCAGTGGGCGATGTCTTCATAGCTGTTGTCGTAATAATACAGATCGCCCATTTCGGGATGCGCCATGGCAAGCTCGGTATCGAAGATATGCGGAAAACCGTCTCGCATGATCTCGACCCATCCGTGCGGCAGATGGTTGGAGCCCACACGGCCGGAGATCACCTCGGCGTCCACACCGATGGCGCGCACCAGCATACAGTAGGCGGAGGCGTAGCTGTAGCAGTTGCCCTTGCCGGTAGCCAGCATATCTGTGGCCTCATTCACCAGCCAGGAGGTATCTCCTGCCGCGTAGGGTTCACGGCGGACGTATGTGAAGTTATCGCGAACATAGCGGAAGAGCGTGAGAAGCATTTCCTCCTCGTCCATGTCCTCCGTCAGCACCTTGTCCAGCGTCTCGAGCACCATGGCGTCCAGCTCCGCGCTGCCGGAAGTATACCAGCCATTCTCGTCAAAGTAGAGATTGCCCAGGGACGTATCCCGCAGCACGCGCCCGTCCGCGCCGATCCAGCTCATGCGCCAGCCGAGCATCCGCTTGCCCTCGGGCAGCTTTTCGGCGGGCTCGCTGCTTGTCCACATCTCCTTGTCCGCTTCGATTTCAAATTCATGCGGGATGCAGGCTTCGATCATGTCCCAGTAATCCTCTTCCGCAGGATAGAGGTCAACGGGACTTCCCACCTGCAGCAGCCGTGCACCGGGGCGCTCGGCACGGCCGGTAATGCGGTTGATGAGACTCGCTGTTTCCGCGCGGGTCAGGATCGCGTCAGCCTCGGCCTTCACCTTCTCGCCGCTCTCGATCCAGCCCTGCTCCGCCGCCGTGCAGCAGGCGTCATAAAAGTTCTGCCCCTTCTCCAGATCGGCAAAGACATATTCCTCCTTCGCCTCCGGGAACAGCGCCGCCAGCATTTCCAGCAGCTCACCGCGGGTGATGGCCTCATCGGGATGCAGGCGGCTGCCGTTGATGACGCCCAGCTCCCGCAGCGCCGCCGCGGCCTTGGCATAAGGTGCCCGCTTGGGCACATCCAGAAAGCTGCCGCTGGCGGATGGCTTTCCCAGCAGGATGTGCAGCATCGTCACCGCGTCGGAGCGCAGCATCGGGTCGCGGGGGCGATAGTAGCCGTCTTCGTCTTTGAAGAGGTAGACCGGGTGCTCCTCCGTCTCCAGCGCAAGGGCGTAATCCGCCGCGTACCACACATCCTCAAACACGCGGATGCTCTCGCGCTTCTCGGTGTTCCCCTGCTCATCCCGCCAGTGCAGGAAGGTATAGCCCGCGATCTCCTCCGCCGGGCGGATCGTGTGCTCCTCTCCGATGCGTACCCGTTCGGTGATCTCATCGTCCGGGATCAGGTAATGCACGGTCG
>CACZXQ010000090.1 GCA_902785115.1 Oscillospiraceae bacterium
ATGCGGTTTACATAACTCTGTTCGGCTGGCTCTTTGAGGCAGCCTGCTTTGTTATACCTTTTTCTCTCTACACGCCGGTAGCTCTTGTTTCAAACTTCTCCCGCCTTTCCTGCGATGCTGATAAGTATATCATGCTCTCCGGCCGATTGCAACAACAAGCCCGGGTACAAAACGCAGCACACGAGTATGCCACCCCACTGCAGAAGCGCCAGCGCCCAGAAGCCCCAGACAAAGTACCAGTGCCGGGTCTTGTGGTGAAAAAGATACAGCCCCGCGAGGCCGCCCGCCGCGCCGCCGAAGAGGGCAAACAAAAACAGCCGCTTTTCCGGAATGCGCCGACGCCCCCGTTTCGCAAAATGCTTATCCAGCCCCATGGCGCAGAAGCTCGCCAGGCTCATCAGCCCCATGGCGGCGCATACAAGGGTGATTGTGTTCACAAAAGCCTCCCAAAATACCAGCCGGAGACGCCGTTTGCTTTGGCAAACACGCCACGGCTCGTCTCCTCCACGATGGAGAGGCGATCCCCTTCGCGCACCGCAAGCACATAGTCCGTGCAGTCGTTGCAGTCGGTGAAGCGGTTCTCGGTGAAGAGGTACCTGGTGAGAATGTCCATCTCGTAGCCGGTGCGCACATGGCGGCAGTGGGAAAACTCCTCCCCGCGCTGCAGAACCTCCACCCGGCTGTCGCCCCAACGGATGTAGTAGGAGCGCTCGCTGCCGGTCTGATCATCTAGCGCCACGCGCTCGGGAAAGGGATCGTAGGCCACCCAGCCGAAGTCCTCACTGTCCTTGTCGGGGATGACAAGGCAGTTTAATTGTCCGTCGTCCTTGAGGACACAGCCGCCGTCAATGCTGATGATCTTCTTCTCCCGGTCAATGATCGGGTTTGCCGAGACGCGCTCCTCCCCGTAGAGCATGACCGGCCAGTGCCCCACGACGATCCACTTGTCAAAGCGCCAGCCCCGCGTCAGAAAATGGTCGCAGTGCTTGAGTTCCGCCGGCGTGTGTTCCGAGAGCTTCTTTCCCGGGCGCACGGAGGCGTGGGCGAAGATGAAGTTCTCCGTCTCGATCGCATAGGGCAGAGAGGCCAAAAATGCCCACTCCGCGGCGTAGCGCTCTTTGAGCTGCGCCTTGACCGCCGTGAGGCTCTCCATCTCAAAGGGGTCGAGCCCCGCGTCGTTGCACATATCCCACAAGAGTCCGCTCTTGCGGCGCAGCATATAGCGCAGAACCTGCTCGTCCCCGTCCTCCGGCCAGTCGTCGCTGTAAATCGTGTGCCAGTCGTCGCAGTTTCCCAGCAGAGCGTGGGTATTGCCCCGCTCCGAGAGCGCCATCACGATGCGAAGCATCCGCAGGCTCTCCTTTCCCTTTTCCAGAAAGTCCCCGTCGAGGATGAGCGCGTCGGCGTCGCAGAAGCCTGCCTTGCGCAGCACCCCCTCCAGATAGGGGACGTTTCCGTGCACGTCCGACACCACCAGGATGCGCTGACGCGGCGCAAGCTCCAGTCTCTCGATTTTGGCAAAGGTCTCAGACATGGTCATGCTCCTCCAGTGACCGCTCCATCAACAGCAGGCGGCTTTTGCCAAAGCCTTCGCTCCCGATCTCGCGGAAGCCCTCCCGACGGTAGAAGGCGCGGGCGGTCTCATTCTCCGCCGCCACATGCAGCCGCAGGCTTTTCCTGCCAAGGCTTCCGAACAGGGCATAGGCGCGCGCCATGAGCTGCGCCGCGCAGCCCCGGCCGCGATATGCCGGCTCCAGATACAGCAGGCTCACCCAGCCGTAACCCGTGTGCCGCCCGCGCAACGGGTCGAGATCGAGAAGCCCCACGCTCTGCCCGCCCTCGTAAAAGCGCAGCACCGACGCGGGCTCCTGCCGCAGATGCCCCAGCGCCGCGTCATAATACGGCTCCGGCGCGAAGCCCGCAAGGTCGGCGTGGGCAAAGCACCAGGCGTCGGCATAGCAGCGCTCATAATAGCTTCGATCCGCGCCGGGATCAAGCGGCACAGCGCGCAGATCCCCCGCCCGGTTCCAGCTCACGTGGGAGGCCTCGCTCAGGTGGGAGTCGTCGTTGATATAGTCGGCGGTGAAGCGCCCGTTCTCCCACACAAGGCGGGACACGGCGGTGTTGCCCGCGATGGGGAGCCGCCGCGTTTCCGCGAGTGTGATGCCGAGGATGTGCGAGAGCAGGCAGCGGATCGTGATCCCGTGGCTCACCACGGCGATCGACCCGCCCTCGTTCTGCCGGGCAATATGCTCCAGCGCCGGGTAGGCGCGCGCCGTCACATCGTCGTAGCGCTCCGCCCCCGCGAGGTACCAGTGGTCGGGGTCGGTGATGAAGCGGCTGATCGCCTCCGGGTCGCTATATTTGAGGTCACCGAAAAACTTTCCCTCCCAGGGGCCGACGTTGATCTCCCGCAGGGCGGGGATCGTTTGCACCGGAAGCCCCCGCCAGCGGGCGGCAGCCCCGGCTGTGAGCACGGCGCGGTAGAGGTCGCTTGCGTATACCGCGTCGAGCGGGATGCTGCGAAAGCGCGCGGCAAGCTCCTCGATCTGCCGCCGCCCCAGCGCGGTCACGCCGCCGTCCCAGTGTCCCTGCATCATGTGCCAGCGGTTGCCCTCGGCCTGTGCATGGCGGATCAGGTATATTTCTGTCATGCTTTTGACTCCTGTTTGATGAATTTCTGAACAAATTTCGGATTTTCTTGATTGTTTGTGCCGAATCAAGTATAATGTACAGGTATTTTTATGTCTGCCTTCATTTTATCATATTTTGAGGAGAAAGCAATGGTTAGAGCGGCGGTTCTCGCGTCCGGAGACGGTTCCCAGCTGCAGGCGGTTCTGGACGCCATGTATTTCAAGGAGATACCGAATATCGAGCTGGTGGCGCTGATCTGTCCCCAGCGGGATGCTTATGCCATGCAGCGCGCGCTGAACGCCGGCGTTCCGGCCTATGTGGTGGACCCGGAGCTTTTCCCCACCAACACGAGCCACTCAATGGCGGTCGCCAACAAGCTCAAGGATATGGACATTGAGCTGGTGATCCTGGCCGAGTACGGGCGTCCCCTGGGCGTGATCCCCTATCAGTTCAAAAACCGCATGATCGGCACGGTGCCGAGCCTCTACCCCGCCTTCGACGGGCTGGAGGGGGACGTGAACCGGGCCATACTGGAGCGCGGCGTGAAAATCACCGGCGCGACGGCTTATTTTGCCGACGGCGACGGCGGCGTGGGCGGCATCATCCTGCAGAAGGCGATCGAGGTCATGCCGGAGGATACGCCGGAGAGTCTGGGGCGGCGGGTGATGGAGGAGTGCGAGTGGAAGCTTCTGAGCCGTGCCGTCTCTCTCTACTGCGCGGGCAGGCTGCAGATCCGCGGCAAGCGGGTCGTGATCAAACCGGCGGAGGATTAGTTCTTAGCGCTTAGTGTTTGGTTCTTTAGGGCAGCACCGCACAATCCGTCATCGGCGCCTTTCGGAAAAACTGCGCTCTGATTTCGTCACTTTTTCTTGCAATACACAAAGTATTCCTGCAAAAAAGTGCCATCATCAGAACTCAGTTTTTCTCGAAATTCGCTCTCGCCGAATTATGCGGTGTTGCCTTAGAAGAAAACCGGGGCTGTGAAAACGAAGATTTTCACAGCCCCCTCTTGTTAAACAAAGCTGTGCAGGATTTGCAGGGCTTCGTCGATCTGACCGGCTTTTACGGTCAGCGTCAGCGCGTTCTCCCCGATCTCCGCGCGGCGGACCGGGATGCCCCGCTCTTCGAGCGCCTTCAGCACAGGCGCAAGCCGCAGCGCGTCGGCGCCCCTCCCCGCGAGGGTGACGCTTCCTTTGGACAGGTCGCGGGTCACACCGGCAAGCGCCGGGCGCTCTTTTTCAGGCAGATAAGAAACCCTTGTGCCGGGGCCAGGGTGGAAGGAAGAGAGCAGGTGCAGCTCCACGCCCTGCTCCATGGCGATGCGCACCGAATCCGGGTGCAGCACCTGGGAGCCCGCCCGCGCCAGCGCCAGCATATCCCGGCTGTCGATCTGTGTGAGCTTGCGCGCCTCGGGGATCAGGCGGGGATCGGCGGTGAAAACGCCGTCCACATCCGTATAGATCTCGCAGCGATCCGCGCCCAGCCGGGCGGCGAGCGCCACCGCCGTCGTGTCCGAGCCGCCTCGTGTGAGCGTGCTCACATCGCCCTCGCCGGTGACGCCCTGAAAGCCCGCCACCACAGCGGTAAGCCCCGCGTCCAGCGTCTGCTCCAGGCGCGTGGGGTCGATGCGCAGAATCCGCGCCCCGCCGTGGGTATCGTCGGTCTGAATCCCGGCCTGCCAGCCGGAAAAGGAACGCGCCGGAATGCCCAGCCGTCCCAACTGGATCGCCATCAGCGCGGCGGAGCGCTGCTCCCCGGTCGAGACCAGCGCGTCCATCTCCCGCAGGGGCGGCGCGGGGTCAATGGCGTGCGCCATGTCTATGAGTTCGTCGGTGGAATCCCCCGCGGCGGAGACCACGACCACAAGGCGGTGCCCCTCACGCCGGGCGCTCTGCACGATCTCCGCCGATCGCCGCAGGCGCTCCAGATCCGCAAGGGAGCTGCCGCCGAATTTTTGTACAAGCAGCATATGGTTTTCCTCCTGATCGGATGCAAAAGCATCCATTCCATCTTATACAGGAGGAATAAAATCTGCCAAATCCGGTTATGAAAAAAGAGAACCGATCGGAGGTGAGGCAGATGTCGGACTTTGCGCGAAAAGGACTCAGGGCGCTGCTGTACGCGGCGCTGGCGGCGTTGGGGCTTTGGCTCACGCTGCGCTTTCTGCTGCCCTGGCTCGCGCCGTTTTTGCTGGGCTTTGCGCTCGCGGCGCTTTTGGAGCGCCCGGTACGCTTCCTGCTGCGCCACGGCTGGCGGCGGACGCCGGCCTCGGCGCTGCTGACGCTGCTGCTGCTGGGCTTGATCCTCTGGGCGCTCACCACGCTGGGCGGCTACTGTCTCACCGGTGCGTCCCGCCTTGCGCGGGAGCTGCCCGGGCTTATGAGCGCCCTGGCCGGGGCGGCGGGGCGCTGGGAAGAGACGCTGCTGGGGCTTGCCGCCTCCGCCCCGGAGGAGCTGCGCGATTATCTGAACGCCGCGCTGAACGGTCTGGGCGAAGCCCTCACCGGACTGCCGCTGCAGCTTTCGCAGTGGCTGCTGGCACGGATCACGAAGCTTGCCCAGAGCGGGCCGGACGCGCTGCTTTTCACCGTGACCGCCGGGCTCTGCACCTATTTTCTCTCCGCCTCCTACCCGCGCAGCACCGCCTTTTTGCAGGCGCAGCTTCCCGAGGCGCTGCGGCGGCGGCTGGGAAGTCTGCTGGCGGATCTCAAGGGCAGCTTCGGCGGGCTTCTGCGCACACAGCTGATGCTGATGGCGCTCACCTTTCTGGAGCTGCTGCTGGCCTTTCGGCTGATGGGGGTGCGCGCCTTTTCGGGGCTTGCATTCCTTACCGCGCTGGTGGACGCGCTGCCGGTTTTCGGCGTGGGAACGGTGCTGCTGCCCTGGGCGGCGGGAAGCCTGCTGCTGGGAAGCACCGCTCGCGCGCTGGGGCTTGCGCTTACCTGGGCGGCGGTGAACCTCATAAGAAACGCGGTGCAGGCCAAGCTCCTCGGCGATCAGATCGGCTTGAACCCCGTGGCCTCGCTGCTGGCGGTGTATGTGGGCTGGCGGGTTTGCGGCGTGGGCGGGATGCTGCTCTTCCCGGTGCTGCTCGCCACCCTGCAGCAGCTCAACGACCGCGGCGTCGTGCAGCTCTGGAAATAGTGGCGTAGGGACGAGCATTGCTCGTCCGCTCAGTGGTCAGTGAAGAGAGAACGGTAGATAACAAAAAGTTGTAGAAATCCGCCCGGGGCGTTTATAAACCTATACTTTCTTCTCCGACCTGTTCGCAAAAGGTAAACTGCTCAAAACAAAACCCATTTCTTTCCCGTTGGGGAAAGAAATGGGTTTTGATGCCAAAGAAAGGCAACAAGGGGAAAGCGGGGTTGCGCTGCCGGTGGCAGAAGAAGCAGACACGCTTTCTCCGCAGCCGCGCCATTGGCGGGTCGTCGCGAAGCAGACCCGGGAATGGCAAATGCGGCAAGGCGGGCAAAGGTGCCCCCTTGACCCCACGCGAAAACGGGGAGTCTAAGGGCGAAATCATGGTCGCCGCTATCGCAAGATCGCGTTGCTGCTCACGCCGCATACCGCTGCCGCTCCCTGATACTTCTGACATGGATTGAACCACGCATGAAGCCGCGGCTCGCCGGGCGCTGATCGTGGTTTTACGGGCTGTCTC
>CACZXQ010000091.1 GCA_902785115.1 Oscillospiraceae bacterium
AGCGGCGTCTTTGATTCGCCCGAGGACGCGGGGGCCATGCTCGCGCTCTGCGGCAGCGCCCCGGTGTCTGAGATGAACGGCTATATGGAGCAGCTTGTTTCCTACACCCACGGCCGCGGCCGCATGAGTCTGCGTCTTGAGGGCTACCGCCCCTGTCACGAGCAGGAAAAGGTCGTCGCCGCCATGGGCTACGATCCGATGAGCGACGTGGAGAACCCGGCGGACTCGGTCTTCTGCGCCCACGGGAGCGGTTATCTCGTGCGCTGGGATCAGGTGAAGGACTATATGCACCTTGAAAGTGTGCTGAAAAAGGCGGAGGAACCGGAAACACCGGCGGCTGTCCGCCACAGCCAGAGCATTGACGAGCGGGAGCTGGAGGCCATTATGGAGCGAGAGTTCGGCCCCATCCGCCGCCCGGTCTATTCGGCCCCGCAGCGGAATGAGGCGCCGAAGCCGGTTTCCATCCAGCGCAGAAAGCAATATATCATCGTGGACGGCTACAATCTGATCTTCGCCTGGCCGGAGCTGAAAAAGCTCTCGGAGGAGCGGCTGGATCTGGCGCGCGGAAAGCTGATGGATATGCTCTCGAGTTACTGCGGCTATACGAAGGCGGAGTTGGTGCTGGTGTTCGACGGCTTCCACCAGCCGGGAAACCCTGGCGAGCGCAGTGAGTACCACAACATCCATGTGGCCTTCACCGCCGACGGCGAGACCGCCGACGCCTATATCGAGCATATGGCGGATGAGATCGGGCGCAACTACGATGTGCGCGTGATCACGAGCGACAATCTGATCCAGGTCTCGGCGCTGCGTTCGGGCGTTCTGCGTGAAAGCTCCCGGGAGTTTTCCGCCGAGGTGCAGACGGTGCTCAAGCAGATCGGGGCGGTGCTGAAGCAGAGCAATCAGAACGCGCACACAACAAAACTGAGAAATGGGATCAAAGATGGAAAATAACGAGCTTTTGCGCCGCGCAGAGGATCTGCGCGAGCGCTGTGAGCGCAGCGGAACCGTGACGCACACCGGCTTTCTCACGCCCGCCGAGCGCTATGCCATTGAGCAGTGGGCGAAACACGCGCCGGACTGCTGCTGCGTTTTTGACGGGGGCGGCGACGACTGCGAGCGCACGGTCTGCTTCTTCCTGCCGGAGTATCTGGAGGCGGAATATTTCGACGCCTCCGAGTACCTGTGCGCCATCCGCCTCACCGCCCACTTCGGCACGCCCGGTCACCGGGACTATATGGGCGCGCTTCTCGCTATGGGCATCGGCCGCGAGTGGCTGGGGGACATCCGGGTGACAGAAAATGTCGCATACATCTTCTGCCAAAGCAGCGTCCTGCGCCACCTGCTGAGCATCGAAAAGGTGGGGCGCTGCGGCGTGACGGCGGAGGAACTGCCACTCGCCTCCGTCCCGGCGCCGGAGCGAAAGATGCAGCAGAAGAGCTTCTCGGTGCAGTCGATGCGCCTGGACGCCATCGTGGGCGGAATGTTTAACCTCTCCCGCACCGAGGCAGCGCGCCAAATCTCCGCCGGCAATGTCAGTATAAACTATCAGGTGTCCCTTAGAACGGACTTTGGCGTGAAGGAGGGGGATATTCTTTCTCTCAAGGGCGCGGGCAAAGGCACGGTCACCGGTACCGGCGGCACGTCCCGGAAGGGGAGACTGTTTGTATATGCGGAGATATACCAATAGTAAAAGGAAAAATGAATCGTGAAAAGTGCGTAGTTAAGGTGTCCCCTTCGGAGACAGATTATAATATGTCGCGAAGCGACACCATAACTTTTCACGATTCACTACAATAAGGAGATAGCTATGAGAGCTTACGAACGACTGATAAAATACGCCAAAATCCACACCGCGAGCGCGGAAAACGTTGACAAAACGCCCACGACCGAACGGCAGTTCGATCTGAGCCGAATGCTTGCCGACGAGATGCGCTCGCTCGGGCTGGAGGATGTATTCGTGGATGAGCACGCCTACACCTACGGCTTCTTGCCCGCAACGCCCGGCTGTGAGGACAGACCCTGCATCGCCTTCAACGCCCACCTTGACACGATCCCGGATTTCTCCGGCGAGAACGTGAAGCCGCAGGTGCACGAAAACTATGACGGCGGGGACGTGGTACTCGGGGAGAGCGGGCGTGTGCTGACCGTGAAGGATTTTCCCGATCTGCCGAAGCTCAGGGGCAAGACCCTCATCACCACCGACGGCACCACCGTTCTCGGCGCGGACGACAAGGCGGGCATTGCCGAGATCATGACCGCCTGTGAGCGCCTGATCGCGGAAAAACGGCCTCACGGGCGCGTGGCGGTCTGCTTCAGCCCGGACGAGGAGGCCGGCCACGGCGCGGCGCTGATGGATCTTGAACGTCTCGGCGCGGCCTTCGGCTACACCGTGGACGGCGGCGAGGCGGACACCGTCAACTGCGAGACCTTCAACGCCTCTACCGCGCTGTGGGAGGTCCACGGCTTCAACATTCACCCCGGCAGCGCCAAAAATACGATGGTGAACGCAAGCTTGGTTGCCATGGAGATCAACGCCCTGCTCCCCGCCGCCGAGCGCCCGGAGCATACCGAGGGCTATGAGGGCTTTTATCACCTCACCGATATGCATGGCACGGTGGCGGAGGCCATGCTCAGCTATATCATCCGCGACCATGACGCCGCTTCCTTTGCCGCCCGGGAACAGACCATGCGCCAGATCGAGAAGTTTATCAACGAAAAGTACGGCGACGGCACGGCAAAGCTCAGCCTGATCGAATCCTACCGCAACATGGCCGAAAAGCTCGCTGAGCGGCCGGAAGCGGTGGCGCGGGCGGACGCTGCTATCCGGAAGCTGGGCATGGAACCGAGACACGAGCCGATCCGCGGCGGCACCGACGGGGCGCAGTTGAGCTTTCGCGGCCTGCCCTGCCCCAACCTCGGCACCGGCGGTCACGCCTGCCACGGCCCGTATGAACACATCGCCGCCGAGGATATGGACGCCTGCGTGGAGGTCATCCTGCATATCATTGAAGATTGACGATAAAACAGTTTACATAATAACAAATGTAAAAAATCCTTTTTCTTCGTCAATAAGTGTGCTACAATATAATACAATATACGGGTTTCACCGAGAATAGGCAGGTAATGATATGAATTTTGAACATTCTTTTTCCGACGGTGTGCTGACGATCTTTCTGGCAGGGCGCATTGATTCCGGCAACGCCGCTGAGGTGGAGCGCTGCATCACGGCGATCCGTGAGGCCAATCCCGCCGCTGCGATCGTTTTGGACTGCGAAAAGCTGGAGTACATTTCCAGCGCCGGCCTGCGCGTGATCCTTCGCTGTAAGAAGAGCGTTGCCGATACCACGCTTGTGAATGTCTCGCCGGAAGTGTATGAGATCTTTGATATGACCGGCTTTACCGAGATGATGGATGTGCGTAAGGCCTACCGTGTGCTCTCCGTGGAGGGCTGCGAGGTCATCGGCCAGGGCGCAAACGGCAAGGTTTACCGCATCGACCGCGATACCATCGTCAAGGCCTATCTGAACCCGGATGCGCTGCCGGAGATCCACCGCGAGCGGGAGCTTGCACGCACGGCTTTCGTGCTGGGCGTTCCCACCGCGATCCCGTATGACGTGGTGCGCCTGGAGGGCGGCGGCTATGGCTCCGTGTTTGAGCTGCTCAACGCCAAGAGCCTTGCCAAGCTTCTCGCTACCGGGGAAAAGAGCCTGGATGAGGCGGCGAAGATGAGTGTTGATCTCCTGAAGATCATCCATTCCACCGTGGTCAAGCCTGACTCCATGCCGGATATGTGCGCCGTCGCGCTGGACTGGGCGGACTTTCTGAAGGATTATCTGGAGAGCGCGCTCTATGAGAAGCTGCACGCGCTTGTGGAAGCGGTTCCTGTAGATCATCATATGATGCACGGCGATTACCACATCAAGAACGTCATGCTCCAGAACGGCGAAGTGCTGCTCATCGACATGGACACGCTCTGCTACGGGCATCCGGTGTTTGAGCTTGCCAGCATGTATAACGCCTACTGCGGCTATACCGAGTTGGACCACGATATGTCACTGCGCTTCCTCGGCATTCCCCATGAGGATGCCGTTGCCTTCTGGGAGAAGTCCCTGCGGCTCTATTTTGAAGGCGCAGATGAGGAAACCATCAAGGCGATCGAGGAGAAAGCCATGATCGTCGGTTATACGCGCATCATGCGCCGCCGCATCCGCCGCAACGGCTTCGAGAGCGAGGCAGGCCGCGCCGAGATCGAAAACTGCCGCCGCCACCTGGCAGAGCTGTTGCCCAAGGTGGATACGTTGCTGTTCTGAAGAAACAAAAATCATAACAAACGCCCCACAAAAGTGGGGCGTTTTGCTATATGGTTGCAATATTTAGAATGGAAACATAATAACATTAACAATAAAATAAGTAACGTAAAACAATAAACAATAATAAGCTTAACATAATGGAATTAACAATAAATAAACTTACATAAAACAATAGACAATAATATAGTTAACATAAAAAACACCGGACGAATCCGCAATATGATTCGTCCGGTATATTCTATGCTGTTAACTCTGCCGTGCTGATCACTGACCACTGGCCACTGATCACTTTCAAAAACCCCAGATCTTGCTGCGGTCGATGTCCTTGAGGCTGGCTGCGCCGCACATGGTCATCGTGGACTTGAGCTCGGAGACGATCTTGTCCATATAGACCTTGTAGCCCTCTTCGCCGGCGCCGTAAATGGCGGTGAGGATAGGACGCCCGATCAGCACACCGTCAGCGCCGAGGGCGAGGGCGCGGAACACATCCACGCCGGAGCGGATGCCGCCGTCGACCAGGATCGTGGTCTGACCCTTGACAGCGTCCACGATGGAAGGCAGCACCTCCGCAGTGGAGGGAACGCCGCCCTGTACGCGCCCGCCGTGGTTGGAGACCACAATGCCCGAAGCCCCGGCCTGCACGGCCTTGCGCGCGCCGTCGGGGGTCATGATGCCCTTGATGATAAAGGGGATCCCGGCGTAGTCGATGATCTCCTTCATCTCGCTGACGGACTTGCTGCCTGCGTTGGGGTTCATGGCCTTGAGGAAGGGGAGACCCGCGCCGTCCACATCCATGGCACAGCAGAAGATGTTTGCCGCCTTCACCACATCCAGCTTTTCAAACACGAACTCCTTGTTCCAGGGCTTGATCGTGGGGCAGCCCATGCCGCCGGCCTTGCCCATATCCACAACGCTTGCCTTCATAATGGCGGGATCGACCCCGTCGCCGGTCAGCGCCATGCTGCCGTATTCCGCGGCGGCCTTGACGAGGATCGCATTATACTCCTGGTCGGTGAACTTATCGCCGTAGTGGAGCTTGAGCGCGCCGAGAGGCGCGGCGAAAATGGGGGAGGAGAAGGTATGGCCGAACATCGTGAAGGAGATGTCGGGCTCGTGATTGGGGCAGAGCGTGTCCATGTTCACGCAGATCTCCTGCCACTTGTCAAAGTTGCGTGCGGCGGTCTGCCCGGGGTACTTGCAGCCGGGGCCGGGCATGGCGTTGCCGCAGGCGCGGCCGTTGCAGACAGGACACGCCTTGCAGTAAGGGCCGATCTGATCCCGCGCGGCGGCGAGGACTTCATTATAATTCATATGCTTCGCTCCTTGTGTAAAATTTTTCAAGAAGAGGATAGCTCCATTATCCCGCATAGAAGGGGAAATGTCAACTCTCAGCACGTATGGAACACGGGCGTTTCAATAATTTCCGGAGATGGAGTTCGGAGGGGGAACGCCTCTGATTTTTCGCCTCGGATGGCGAAAAATAAATTTGCGATCTGTTTTTGACGGGGCTTTGCCTCGGCAAAAACACCCTTAACCGAGCTTTGCGAGGTCTTGCGCCGACCAAACGAGGCGCGTCTCCCGCAAGCGCCTCGTGCGATAAGCGCAAGTGCCCCTCATCGCGCAGTCTCCCTTAAAGGAGACTGCGCGATGAAGAAACGCCTGTTCCGTCAAAGGAGGGGATCATTTCATCGGTCGCGGCCTCCGGCTCCTGAGAAAAGCCTTCCAGCCCAAGGCGGCGCATATAGTGGATGAGGTTGTCGTTTTCCTCTCTCGTGATGCGCGTTTGCACTTCCGGGAAGCGGTCAAGCCCCGGCATGGGGGTATACTGGCTCATGAGCGAGAAAAGGACGCTTCCCGCCGGAAATTCCTCCGCCACAAAGTCCATCACGTCATTCAGCCACCCTAATCCG
>CACZXQ010000092.1:0-1061 GCA_902785115.1 Oscillospiraceae bacterium
CTTACCGAAGACTCCTGTCCCGGCTTTGACCGCCACACCGAGTTTCTTCACACCGGTTGCCAGCTTCACAAAGCCCTGCATCGCTACACCGACTTTGGAGATCAGCGTACCGATGATGACGAGTAGTGGTCCAAGCGCGGCGACGATCAGGCCAATGGTCAGGATCGCTTTCCGCTGGCTTTCGCTCATACCGTTCAGCTTGTCCACAAATGCCTGAATCTTACTGACGATAGCCCGGATGGCAGGCATCAGCATCTCGCCGAAGGATATGGCCAGTTCCTCAAGCTGAGATTTGAGGATGGTCAGCTGCCCGGCCAGATTGTCCTGCATGGTCTCTGCCATCTGCGCGGCAGTGCCGTCACAGTTGTCGATGGCGGTGCTGAGTTTATCTATATCTTCCGGAGCGGCATTCATCAGCGCGAGGAAGCCGGACATGGCGTTCTTGCCGACCAGCGCTTCCGCGGCTTGCGCTCTTTCAGATTCAGAAAGCTGAGAAAAGGCTCCACGGCAGTCCGCCAGAATATCTGACAGATCGCGCCCGCCAGAATATCTGACAGATCGCGCATGGAGCCGTCTGCGTTGGTGGTGGCGATGGTGACTTCACCCAGCGCCGCTCCGGTGATCTTTACCTCACCGGAAAGGTTGTTCATGATTGTGCGGAGCGCGGTACCGGCCTGCGTGCTCTTGATACCTGCATTCGCCATGAGGCCGATCGCCTCGGCGACGTCTTCCGCGGAGAAACCGAGAGCGCCTGCGATAGGAGCGCAGTACTTGAAGGTTTCGCCCATCATCCGGACGTTGGTGTTCGCATTGGAAGATGCTGCCGCGAGGATATCTGCAAAGTGACCGGAGTCCTGTGCCGAGAGGCCGAATGCCGTCAGCGCATCCGTCACGATATCCGAGGTGGTTGCCAGATCCTCACCGGACGCAGCGGCAAGGCTCATGATACCTTCGATGCCGCCGAGCATATCCTCCGTCTTCCAGCCCGCCATCGCCATGTATTCCATAGCGGAGGCTGCCTCGGAAGCAGAGAACTTGGTCTTGGCACCCATCTCCCGGGC
>CACZXQ010000092.1:1109-7611 GCA_902785115.1 Oscillospiraceae bacterium
TTGCTCATGCCGGAATCGAAGTCGGCAGCGGTCTTCACAGCAGCCGCGCCGAGACCGGCCACAGCCATAGAAGCGGGCATGATCTTCTGACCGGCGCTGGTGACGGAGTCTCCGAAAGCCTCCATCTTTTTTCCGGCCTCGTCGATCTTGGCAAGCGCTGTGCTTGTGGCAGCGGCTTCCTCCTGCAGGCGGCGGAGTTCCTGCTCCGTCTCGATGATCTCCCGCTGCAGAGCGTCATACTTGTCCTGCCCAAGATCACCGTTTTCGAGCTGTTGCTTTGCCTGCTCCTGCGCGGTTTTCAGAGAATCCAGCTTTTCCTTCGTCGCGCCGATGGCATCCTTCAACGCACGCTGCTTCTGAGAAAGAAGCTCTGTATTCGAGGGGTCCAGTTTCAGGAGGCGATTGACATCCTTCAGCTGGCTCTGTGTGTTTTTGATCGTACTGTTGACGTTCTTCAGGGCTTTTTCAAGACCTGTGGTATCGCCGCCGATCTCAACGGTTATGCCTTTTATGCGTCCAGCCATGATGCTTGCCTCCCTTCATCAGAAATTATCGAAATCCTGCTGCCCGGCGATCCGCACGGTGTCTTTCTCGCCGTACTTGTAGTCGTCGTTTCCTTTCTCGGTCCAGATGTCAAGGACCATACCGATGGTCAGGAGCTCGAGGTCCGTCATGGACAGCCCGATCTCCAGGCATCGGAGCAGGAAAAGCGGCGTCGTTATTTCCCGGGCGCTGGGACTGCGTTTTTTTTAGACTCAATGTCCGTCACCAGATTCCCGCCCCAGAGCTCAAGGATCTCCGGGAGCACCTGATAGATCGAAAACATCTCAAATTCGTCGAGCCACTCCTCGATCGTGCCGGGGATGGTGGGATCGGCATGGAAAGCCATGATGTAAGCCACATTCTCGAAAATCTCCAGATCCTCGATCTGCAGCTCTTCACCGTCATCGGATTTGCCCTTGTACGATGCCTCCAGCTTGGACAGGTCCTTGAAAATGTCCCGTTTGAACTTGATGCGATAGAGGCGAGGAATCGCGGCGGAGGAGCGGAACCGCACCTCCTTGCCGCTCACCAGTACAGTTTTCTCCTGCATGGCTTATTCCTCCGTCGTCTCTTCCGCAGGCTCAGCAGCGGCGGGAACATACACGGACTCGTACCAGCCGTCATAAACTTCAGCGTCCGTGGTGTCACCGGTGCGGCTCTTGACCAGACCGTCTTCACGCGGGTCAGCGGTCAGGTTCAGCGTTTCCGTTCTGGGCTCGATCGTCTCCTCCTTGGTCTGGGACTCGATGCTTGGACGGGAGGCCGCGCAGTTATACAGCACATGACGGATGCCGTGCTCGTCGCCGTCAAACTCGAACAGCAGCGCGAACTTCACGCTCTCGGTATTGTCGGCCCTTTCGACCAGCACACCGTTGCTGTCCAGTAGCTCCTTCAGGATCTCCGTGCGGAACCACTCCGGGATCAGGGCGATCTCCAGATCGCCGCTGTAGCCGTTGTTGGCATAGGTGCGGAAATACACAATGCCATCGGCGTAGAACGGAGAACTGTCGCCCTCGGCATCCAGAGACAAACTGACCGCGCCGGGGATGGCCCGGGGCGTTGCGTAGGAATACGTGGTCACGCCTTCCACGACCTCGGTCGTGAGCTTCGCAGCGTGAACGTTTTTCAGGTTATATTTCACCTTATTGCTCATTGGTTTTTACCTCCAACTCAAATGAATAAAGGACCTCGTAGAGCCGTTCGCTCTCGATCCAAACCTCGGTCTTTTCAAAGAAAATGCCGCGCCTGTCCAGCACGGCCTCAACGCGGGATTCGATTCCCGGGTTCTTTTCATCGGTGTACAGTTCAATATGAACCGTATCGACCTTGAAATATGCCCAGCCGTCCGCAGCAAAATTGTCGCTGCCGGGACAGAGAAAACAGATGAAGGGCGGCTCCGGGGACTCACCCTCGGCGAAATGGTCGTAGGCGAACGGAATGCCGATCTCCTCCATGATGCTTATGAGATTATCCATGACGAAGCGTCCTCCCGATCTCTTCTTCCAGTTCCTCGATACCATCCTGCTCGGCGGGCGCGATGTGCACCCTTGCGGCAACCCGGCCGCCATTACGCATGGCGTGCCCGTGCTCCAGCAGATGCGCCAGCATATACCTTGTCGGGGAATACACAGTAATCTCCAGAGCGGAGGAGCTTTCCTTCGTGGTTTTGGTCCGCCAGCTTTTGGCGTAGCGGCCGGTCCGTTCCGGAGCTCCCGCCGAGATCTCTTTTTTCACAGTATTGGCCGCCTTCTTTACAGCAGCCTTCACGCCGTCGGCAGTGGTATCCGCATAATTGTCCAGTTCCTGCATGACGGCATCAGCCAGACCGTCGATACTTACCCTGCGGCCCATCGGATCACCTCTCGGAAAGCTCAGTGTGGAACTTCCGGTTGCTGTGCCGGAAGCCCATCTCGTCGATGCTCAGGATGTTGTAAACCCGGTCGCCAATAAGAACGCGAAATTGCTTTGAATTGACGACAGCGGTCTCGGTAGACCAACGGACCGTCAGATCCAGCCGATCTGCCTCGACTGTATGCCCGGCGGACTCTTCCTCTTTTGTGGAAAGGCCGCTGGTCACAGCCGTGGCCCAGCAGGTGAAGTAATCCTGCCAGACGGATTTGTGATTCCCGTACTGATCCGTCGCAGTCTCGTTTTTCTGGATGGTGATCCGCACCCGCAAACCCGCGATGTTCATCACACCACCCCTTCCCGGAGACCGAACAGCAAAGACCGCAGCGTCAGCGTCAGACCATGATGATCGGCTTCCTCCCGATGCTCGAACAGATAGCCGAGCGCATAAAGGATCGCCACCCGCATGGTTTCCCGGACAGGAGCAAGGGCGGCGTCAGCGTTATCGTCGTTGACCGCCGCCCACTGCTCATCGGTGAGCCTTGCTACATCAGCGCAGAGCCTTCCGGCCGAGGACAGGAGGATGACGATCATGGCGTCCTCATCCTCCGTGTCCACCCGGAGATAGCTCTTGGCTTCGTCAAGAGAAATCAGCGCCAAGACCGCTCACCTCCGTTTATCAGCCGCCGGATGCAGCGCCGGTGCCGAGAGCCATGACCTGCATAGCCTCGGGCAGGATCAGCTTGCCGTCAACGCGCTGGGTGCCAATGAAGCCGACCTGATCGGTCACGGCATACAGCTCGTTCAGGCGCTTGAGGGTGCGGGCCTTGCGGTCGGCAATCCAGTAGTAATTGAAATCGCCGAAGAGCAGCACCTTCTTGTTCTTGTCCGCGGTGGCGTTGCCGGTGATGGCGGGCATATAGCTGCTGGTATAGATCGGGCGGCCCAGAATGGTATCGGGCTTAGCGACATCCAGACCCGGCTTCCAGATGTAGTTGCCGTTGAGGTCCTTCAGCAGCATCAGCTGGAGCAGCAGGGTCTCGTTGCAGAGGAAGGAAGCCTTTCTGCGGTACGGGGCCTTCAGGCTGTAATACAGCTTGTAGATGTTGTCGAAGTGGACGGTCTGGGCATTGTCGGTGACATTGCCCGCGGCAGCGGTCACGCTGGTCAGGATGCCGGTGGGCTGGCTGGGCGTGGTCTGCGGGTTGGCGGACGGGCCGGTGCCGTTGATGAAGGCATCCTCCTCCGCATTGCCGAAACGCACACCGAAGCGCTGCGCGATATACGCGGCGATGTCGAAAGCGGAATCGTTCAGGAGCTCGTTGCTGACCTTGACCATGCAGCCCAGCTTGTACGCGGAGAGCGTCTCCTGGGCGAAGGTCATATCAGACTCCTGAATGGCAGCGCCTTCCTCGATCCACGACGCGGAACCAGTGTCGGTCGCCAGCGGGATGATGCGGGAGCCGGAGTTGGTGTGAATGGTGTGAGCCAGGGTACGGAAGATGTTATTCTCCTCCAGACCCTGAATGAGCTGACGCTCAAACTCGTCGGGGACGGTATAGCCGCCGTTCTGGTCAACGCCGACAGACAGAGCGTCCCGGACTTCCGGGGAGCTGTGGCCGCGCATCATGTTCCAGAAGGCTTCACCGTACTCGGCGGTAGCGGTCGGACTCACATTCGCCTTACGGCCGGGCTTGGGATCAGCGTGCACGGGAGCGGAGGTGGCAGCGGAGAGCTTGGCGTCCATCTCCATCTGGTCCTCCAGACGGGCGATCTCGTCACCGAGCGCCTTGACGTCGGAGGCCATCTTGTTGTACTGCTCGACAGCGGAAGCCTCTACGAGACCGTTGGCGTCGCGGTGCTCTTCCAGAAAAGCCTTGGTCTGCTCCCACAGGGTATTGCGCTTGTTGCGAAGTTCGATGATCTTACTCATGATCTTTTTCCTCCATAAAAAAGTTTTGCCGGAGCCCTCAACGGAGGAACTCCAGCTGGTCAATAAGGATTTGGAAGGGTACGGCCCCATCCTCGGTCTTGCCGTCCATACCGATCGTGGGAGCGGGCGGCTGCTCCTCTATACCCAGACGATTCAGAATCGCCCGGTCCATCACTCTTGTGGAAAAGAGCTGCGCGTCTACCGAAACAGCATCTTTGCTTTCTGGTTCCTCCGCATCAGGTTCTTTTCCTTCGTACAGTACTTCATCGGCAAAACCCAGCTCGACAGCCTTTTTGGCATTGAGCCAGGTTTCCTCGCTCATGAGATCGGCGATCTTACTTCGCCGCAGACCGCTCTTGGCGGCATAGGCGTTTACGATTGCTTCTTTTACCTCATTGAGCGCGGCGATGGCCTTTTCCATGTCGCGGGCATTGCCCATCGCAATGGTCGACGGATCATGGACCATGAGGAGCGCCGTCGGGGACATCTGGACCGTGTCTCCGGCCATAGCCACCACAGAAGCAGCGGAGGCGGCAAGGGACGCGATCTTCACCGTGACCTTCCCGGCGTAATCTCTCAGCATGGTATAGATCTCGGCGGCAGCAAAGACATTCCCGCCGGGCGAATTGATCCAGACAGTGACGTCGCCGTCTTCGGCTTCGAGGTCCTCGCGGAACATGGCCGGAGTGATCTCATCGCCCCAGAAGTTCTCACTGTCGATAGGACCCTCCAGCCGGAGGATGCGGCCCCCGCCGTCGTCATGAATCCAGTTCCAGAATTTCTTCATTTCTTCCTCCTTGTATCTTCCGCGGCGGGATCAGCCTTGACCTGCTTTCCGGCATCCTGCAGCTTGACGTAGCCGCCGTTGAGGTAGTAATCATCTCCGCCTTTCTCGGCGGGGATCAGGTTCATGTTCTCCAAACGTCGGATGTCGTTGGGAGACAGAAAACCGTTGCTGATGCCCGTGGCGTAGCCCTGCATGCGGGAGGCATAGTCGCCGCGGAGCAGACCGTCCACATTGAACTTCGGGAAATACTGATCCTGCTCCGCCTCCAGCAGCAGGTCCTTCATGATTGCCTGCTCGAAACGCACCAGCCAGGGTGTCAACGTATGGACCACGAAATCAATGCTCTGGTGCTCGATGTTCGAGAAGGTGGCGTGCTCCAGATCCTGCACCATGTGCGGCGGTACCCGGAAGATACGGCAGATCTCGTTCACGCCGAACTGGCGCGTGGAGAGGAACTGGCTGTCCTCCGGCGGCAGAGAGATGGCCTTGTAGGACATGCCCTCTTCCAGCACCGCAACCTTATGGGCGTTGTTGGGACCGCCATAAACATCGGACCAGTTTTCACGGATCTTCTCCGGGTTTTTCAGTACGCCGGGATGTTCCAGAACACCGCTCGGCTGTGCGCCATTCTTAAAGAAGGCGCTGCCGTATTTCTCCACAGCCAGCGTGGTGCCGAGACTGTTTTTCATCATGGCGATCGGAGAAAAGCCGACCAGCCCATTGAAGCCGAGACCGGGGATGTGGAAGATCTCGTCTCTGCGGAAGTAGATATCCTTGTTCTGCTCTCCGGGCACCTCGTCGGTGTAAGCGTGGTAGATGTAATAGATCTGCCCCTTCTCATCACGATCCGGCTCCACGTTCTCCGGCAGCAGCGGATACAGCGCCATGATGTTGTTACGGCCGTCCCGGATGATCTGGGCGTAAGCGTTACCCCAGAGGAGCAGGTGCGTCATCATGGTTTCCCGGAAGGAGAAGCTCGTCATCTCCGGATTCGGCTGCCGGTAGAGAAGTTTGTACAGAGGATGGTCCTTGGCCCGCTCTTTATCCTTTTCCGCTTCATCGGAGAAGCGGTATACAGAGGATGGTCCTTGGCCCGCTCTTTATCCTTTTCCGCTTCATCGGAGAAGCGGTATAGGTGCAGCGGAAGCCCCGCCACCGTCTCTGCCAGAAGCCGGACGCATGCGTAGACCGTGGCGATCTGCATGGCGGACTTCTCATCCACCTTCTCGCCGGAGTCTGCTTTGCCGAAAACAAAGGTCTGCCCGGAATCCCGGACGCTGTCCGTCACCGGAGGAGCGTCTCTCGCGCTGATACCGAGCCAGTCAAGAAATCCCATAGTCATTCCTCCAAAAAAGAAAGGACCTCCCGGTCAGCCGGGAAGCCCTCGCGCA
>CACZXQ010000093.1 GCA_902785115.1 Oscillospiraceae bacterium
CTCGCCCACATAGAAGCTGCGGCTCATGCTGCCGGCATAGCGCTCCTGTCGGATGAGCTTGCCGGACTTTTTGTCCTTCTCATCCTTGTCAAGGCCTTTGGCCGCCGTGATGTTCAGGTACCCGTTCTCCAGGCTGAGCTGAACTTCATCCTTGTGGAAGCCGGGCAGCTCGATATCCACTTCATAGCTGTCATCGTGCTCCCGCACATCTGTCTTCATCAGGTTCTTCGCGTTGTGACCGTAAAGCGGCTTCTCCATCCGGGCGAATTCACGATCCATGTCGTCGAACCAACGATCCATCAGAGCCTCACCAAAAATACCAGGCATGTACAACATAAGTCAAACCTCCTTTAATTTTCGGTCCTGGATGCTGTTCAGGGCTGTTGCTGTGGTATATGCCGCAAGGGGAGATGAGGAAACCCGGAACCTGAGTTCCGGATCTCTTTCCCTCTTGCGAGTATGTTATACCACCATTTTTAGCACTCGTCAAGAGTGAGTGCTATTTTTTCTGTGAAGAATTTGTTAACTCTAATATATAAAATGGCTCACGGTTTTATTGCCTTTTCCTGCAAGCAGCCTTGACGGTGCCGCCGATGCTGCCGCAGTCCACATCGCCCCCGGCGGAGACGCTGCCCTCCACGTTGTCGCAGTTCGCGTCGCCTCCGGCGGAGACATTGCCTGCCACGTCGTCGCAGTTCGCGTCGCCTCCGGCGGAGACATTGCCTGCCACGTCGTCGCAGTTCACATCGCCCCCGGCCTGCACATCGCCATATACCGCGTCACATTTCACATCGCCGCTCGCCGTCACGCTGCCCTGCACCGCGCCGCACGACACGGAAAAATCGCTCCAGATGTTGAGCGCCGGCCCTTCGTACTGAAACTCGATCTGTTTGCGGGAATAAAGCCGTTCACCCTTCTCATCCGCGCCAATCAGCTTATGACCTGCGAAGAGTACCACATGCAGCATATTCTCGTCATCAGGCCAGGGCAGTACGAGGCCTTGAGGCTCCTGTACTGCCGCGGTGGCGAGGCTTTCCGAGGCACGTCCAAAAAGCGTGTCAATGCTCACGCCGAACAAGTCTGCCAACAGGGGAAGCGTGGCAATGTCCGGGCTGGATACCCCCGTTTCCCACTTGCTTACAGCCTGGTAAGTGATGCCGAGGCTGCCGGCAAGTTGTTCCTGGGTCAAATTGTTCTCCTTGCGAAGCCGCATGATGTTGTTTCCCAATGTTTCGTTCATGTCTGTATCCTCCGATCATGTTTCCGGCGGCGCCTGCCTTCTGAAAAGAGCGTAGCAGAAAAAACCCTGTTTTGCCAATAACCTGTTCGTTGCGTGTTAAACTCAACTGCTGGTTGAGAGAATCTCTACGAAAAAAACGGCGGTCAGCCGTTTTTTTCGAAATACACCCTCGCGTTCTCCGCGTCGCGGTGGATTTGCTCAGACAGCGCCTCAAAGCTTTCAAACTTCTGCTCCGGACGCAGGAAGCTGTAAAACTCCACGCGCGCCTGGCGGCCGTAGAGATTGCCGGAATAGTCCAGCAGATGGCTCTCCACGCTCACGCGCTTCTCATCGCTTACGGTGGGGCGCACGCCGACGTTCGTCACGGCGATGTGGCTGCCGCCGCCCTCGAGATAGACCTTCGCGGCGTAGACCCCGTGGCGCGGCACCAGCACGCCGTCGGGGAAGAACATATTGATCGTGGGCGTACCCAGCTTGCGCCCGAGGTGATAGCCGGAGTGCACCGTGTCGGAGAGAGTGTGGGGGTGCCCCAGCCAGCGACGCGCCTCTTCCATGTCGCCCGCCTCGATCAGCTCGCGGATGTGGGTGGAGCTCACGATCTGCCCGTCCAGCATGACGGGCGGGATCACGTCACAGCCGAGACCGTTTTCAGCGCAGTATTCCGCGAGGCGCTTTACCGTCCCCTCGCCGCGGTAGCCGAAGCAGAAGTCATGCCCCACCACAATGTGGCAGATGGAGAGCTCCTGCACGATGGAGTCGATAAACTTCCGCCAGGGGATGCGCATCGTATGCTCCGAAAAGTGCAGGAACACCACGTTCTCGATGCCAAATTCCCGGCGGATCAGATCCTCGCGCCCGATGGCGCTGTTGATGAGCGGCACGTCCTTGTGGAATACCAGCGAGTCCGGGTGCACGTCGAAGCTCAGCACCGAGGGCACGGCGTTAAGCTCCTCGGCACGCTGCCTGGTCTTGTTCAGCAGCGCCGCGTGACCGATGTGCACGCCGTCAAAAAAACCCAGGGCGATGACCCGTTTGATTTCTGTCATATGTTTTCTTTATGAGACCTCAAAAAAGCTTTTGAGCGTTCTCATTTCTCCGTTTTTGATCTCGACCAGCGCCAAAAATTCCCCGCTCTCGCTGTAGAGGCGGTATGTCCCCTCGGGATTTCGCGTGGAGAGGCTGTTGCCGCAGCGCACCTTTTTTTCACCCGCGGCGCTGACCTTCAGCTTCGGATACCGGGCAAAGAGGCTGTCCGGCGGCAGAAGGAGGCTTTCGGCCTCGCCCTTTTCGGCGGCTTTGATCACCTGCGTCAGCGTATGGGCGCTCGACAGTTTGAAATCGCCCGCCTCGGTACGCGCAAGCGCGCTCATGCAGCCGCCGCAGCCCAGCGCCTCCCCGATGCCGTGGCAGAGGGTACGCACATAGGTGCCCTTGGAGCAGGAGATATCCAGCAGAAAGTCCCCGTTCTCCTCACCGACGACGGTGAGCGCGTGGATGGTCACGGGACGTGCCTTGCGTTCCACCTCGCCGCCCCGGCGGGCGATCTCATAGAGCTTCTGCCCCTTGACCTTGATGGCGGAGTACATGGGCGGGATCTGCTGAATGTCACCGCGAAAGCGCGGCAGCACAGCCTCCAGCTCCTCCCGGGAGACCGGGCGCGGAGTGCCGCCGACGGGCTTTCCCGTGGTGTCCTGCGTATCAGTGGAAAGCCCCAACCGCAGCGCGGCGAGATAGCGCTTGTCGTGGCTCTCGGCAAATTCCACCGCCCGGGTGGCGCGCCCGACAAACAGCACCAGCAGCCCTGTCGCCATGGGGTCGAGCGTACCGGAGTGACCGATGCGCTTTTCGTGCAGCACACCCCGGAGCTTTGCCACCACGTCGCTCGAGGTCCAGCCCGCGGGCTTGTCGATCAATAAAATTCCGTTCATGGGTACAGCTCGTTCACCACGTCCATCAGCAGCGCCGCCGCCTTTTCGGGCTTTTCCGCGATGGTGCAGCCGGAGGCCATGGCGTGACCGCCGCCGCCGAAATGCGCACAGATCGCGCTGCTGCTGATCTCCTTCGTGGAGCGGACGGAGACTTTGCTGCCGCCATTGGGAAGCTCCCGGATCGTGAAGTTCAGGATGCTGCCCTCGGTGCGCCCGGCGAGACTGGCCAGATCGTCAAAATCGTCCTCGGTCGCGCCGCTCTCGCGCAGCATCTCCTGCGTGATGAGGGCTGCCGCGATCCTGCCGCTGCGGTAAAAGCGCATCCCGGAATAGATCATGCCCTCGAGCTTCAGACGCGCGGGGCTTGCGCTGCGGAAGAAGGTTTTGATGATGCACGGGCTGTCCGCGCCGAGGCGCAGCAGCTCGGCGCCCGCGGTGAGCGATGCGTCGTTGGTGTTGTCGTACTGAAAGCAGCCGGTGTCGGTGGTGAGCGCGATGTAGAGAAGGCTTGCCTCCTCCGCCGTCACATCGCCGCAGAGCGCCTTGGTGAGCGCCAGCACGATCTCGCCGCAGGCGCTCTTTTCGGCCTGAACGAGCTCCTGCGATCCGAAATGCGTGTTGGTGGGATGGTGGTCGATCGCAAGATCCACCTTGCCTGCAAAGCCTCTGGCAAAAAGCTCCTCTGTCGCCACGTCCACCGAGACGATAAAGCCCGGCGCAAAGTCCGCCGCCGCAAGAAAGGACTCGGCCAGAGGGCGCTGTTTTTTGTTGAACTGGGGGTTCGGGTAGAGAAAGGCACGCTTGCCGCAGCGGCGCAGAGCGCTGCAGAGCGCCGCGGCGCTGGCCACGGTGTCGCCGTCGGGGTTTTTATGGGTCACGATCAGAATGTCGTCCTGCTTCTTCAAGAGCGAAGCGCATTCCCGAACGTTCATCTTCTTCACTCCTCGTCCTCGTCGTGCCTGATGTCCAGGGAATTGAGCACGTCGTTGATGTGCGCGCCGTATTCGATGCTGTGGTCGATCTCGAACACCAGCTCCGGCGTATAGCGCAGCGACATGGCGCTGCCCATCTCGTGCCGCAGCCAGCCGGCGGCGGATTTGAGACCCTTTTTAAATTCCTTTTCGTCCCGCATACCCAGCACGCTCAGCCACACCTTGGCATAGCGCAGATCGCCGGTGGTCTCCACGCGGGTGACGCTGATCATGCCCTGCTGCACCCGGGGGTCCTTGACCTGGGGAATGAGCTTGGAGAGCACGAACTGGATATCGTCGTTGGTTCTGGCAAGTTTATTGGATGGCATGGTATTCTCCTTACAAGATGCAGGGGCTGGCCTCCCGGCCGGCCCCTGCGGATTCGGATATTATATTTTGGGGAGTTCAGAGGGGCTTTCCCCTCTGATTTTTTGCGTCGGAACGAGTATTCCCTCAAATGATTCGTCCCCTTTGGGGGACGGATCATTTGAATTATACGATTTGCTCCATGACGAAGCACTCGATGATGTCGCCGACCTTGATGTCGTTGAACTTCTCGACCTGCATGCCGCACTCGTAGCCGCTTGCGACCTCGCGCACGTCGTCCTTGAAGCGACGGAGGGAGGCGAGGCTGCCCTCGTGGATGACGATGTTGTCACGCAGGACGCGCACCTCGCAGCCGCGCTGGATCTTGCCGTCCGTGCAGTAGCAGCCGCACACGGTGCCGACTTTGGAGACCTTGTAGGTCTCGCGCACTTCGGCGTGGCCGATGATGGCCTCGCGGAACTTGGGCGCGAGCATGCCCTTCATGGCGGCCTCGATCTCGTTGATGCAGTCGTAGATGACGCGGTACATGCGCATGTCGACGTTGCTGCGCGCGGCGCTGTCGCGGGCGGCGTTGTCCGGGCGGACGTTGAAGCCCACGATGATCGCGCCGGAGGTGGCGGCGAGCATCACGTCGCTCTCGCTGATGGCGCCGACGGCGCTGTGGATGACCTTGACGCGCACCTCGTCGTTGGAAATCTTCTCCAGCGAGGTCTTGACCGCCTCGGCGGAGCCCTGCACGTCGGCCTTGACGATGATGTTCAGGGTCTTCATCTCACCGGCCTGAATCTGGCTGAAGAGGTCTTCGAGGCTGACCTTCTTGGTGCCGGGCATGGCGTTGCTGGACTGGGCGATGCGGCGCTCCTCGGCAAGCTCACGCGCCATGCGCTCGTCGGCAACGGCGTTGAACACGTCGCCCGCGCTGGGTACTTCGGAGAGACCGGAGATCTCCACCGGGGTGGAGGGGCCGGCTTCGGTGACGCGCTGACCCTTGTCGTTGATCATCGTGCGTACACGGCCCACGGCGGTGCCGGCGATGATGATGTCGCCGAGCTTGAGGGTGCCGTTCTGCACCAAAACGGTCATGATGGGGCCGCGGCCCTTGTCAAGCCGCGCCTCGATGACGGTGCCCTTGGCGGCGCGGTTGGGATTGGCCTTGAGCTCCTGCACCTCGGCGAGAACGACGAGGTTTTCCAGCAGGTTCTCGATGCCCATGCCGGTCTTGGCGGAGATCGGGCAGATGATCGTGTCGCCGCCCCATTCCTCGCTCACAAGATCGTACTCGGTGAGCTGCTGCTTGATGCGGTCGGGATTGGCGCCCACGGTGTCCATCTTGTTGATGGCGACCACGACGGGGATGTTCGCGGCCTTGGCATGGTTGATGCTCTCAATGGTCTGGGGCATGATGCCGTCGTCCGCCGCGACCACGAGGATCGCAATATCGGTGACCATGGCGCCGCGGGCGCGCATGGAGGTGAAGGCCTCGTGACCCGGGGTGTCGAGGAAGGTGATGGGGCTGCCGTTGATTTCGACGGTGTAAGCGCCGATGTGCTGCGTGATGCCGCCGGCCTCGCC
>CACZXQ010000094.1 GCA_902785115.1 Oscillospiraceae bacterium
CTCCACTGGATTTTGAGTCCAGCATGTCTGCCTATTCCATCACACCGGCGTTTGCCTTATCAGTATATAACAAGTCGCGGCAAATTTCAAGAGGCAATTCTTTTCTCGGGGCATAGGATGAATCGGCGGTGAAATCGCCCGGAAAGGATGATTCTTCTTGGAAATATATGTTGTGAAAAGCGGTGATACGCTCTACGGCATCGCGCGGCGCTACGGCGTGACGGTGGATGCGCTGGCGCAGGCCAACCAACTGCAAAACCCCTCGCTTCTCTCGGTGGGGCAGGCGCTGCTGATCCCGCGGGGGGACGCAAGCTACACCGTGCAGCGGGGCGATACGCTCTACGGCATCGCGCGGCGCTACGGGGTGTCGCTTGCCTGCCTGATTGCGGCAAATCCGCAGATTCAAAACCCGAACCGCATTTTTCCGGGGCAGCGCGTCCGCGTGCCGATGGGTGGCTGTGAGCGGGGAGAGATCCTCGTCAACGGCTACATAAGCAACGCGACGAACGCTTCCCTGGAGGCGCAGCTTCCGTATCTGAGCTTTCTCTCGCCCTTCAGCTACCGTACGGACAGCGCGGGAAACCTTACGAAAGAATACGGCTTCAACGAGGAGCTTGCGGCAAATTACGGTGTGGCGCGGCTGATGACGGTGACGAACCTGCGCGCAGGCGGCGGCTTCTCCGGCGAGATCGCCCATGCGATTTTCCGCGAGGACGCGGCACAGCAGCGCTTTCTTGAAAATGTGGAAGCAAAACTCAGCGAGGGCGGCTACTACGGCCTGAATCTGGACTTCGAGTATGTCTTTCCCTATGACCGGGAGGCCTACAACAGCTTGCTCGCCCGACTCTCCGAGCGGCTGCACCGGCTGGGCTATCTGCTGGTGACGGCGCTGGCGCCGAAAATCTCCGACAGCCAGCAGGGGCTTCTCTACACCGCGCACGACTACGCTGCCCACGGGCGATACGCGGACTATTCGGTGCTGATGACCTATGAATGGGGCTACACCTACGGCCCGGCGATGGCGGTGGCGCCCGTGAACAAGGTGCGGCAGGTGCTGGATTACGCGGTGCGCGTAATGCCGTCGGGGAAGATCCTGCTGGGGGTGCCGAACTACGGTTATGACTGGACGCTGCCCTTCCAGCAGGGGAGCGCGGCGCGGGCGCTGACAAACACCGGCGCGGTCACGCTGGCCGGGCAGGCGCGCGCCGCGATCCAGTTCGATCCCACGGCGCAGTCGCCCTTCTTCCGTTACTACGACAGTGCCGGGCGGCAGCACGAGGTCTGGTTCGAGGATGCGCGCAGCCTGCGCGCCAAATACGCGCTGGTGGACGAATACGATCTTGCGGGCGTGAGCTTCTGGAACCTCAACAGCCTTTTCCGCACGAATTTCCTGCTGCTCGAGTCCATGTACACGGTGGAGAAGCTGGCGTAACGCAAAGGGGATGTGATAATTCACATCCCCTTCTTTGCCTTCGGCAAGGATACGAGCAATTGCAGCAGCGCGAAGATCGCGACGCCGAGGGCGGAATAGCTGCTGCCGCGGCCGTAATAGAGGCAGACGCCCTCAGCGCCCACGGCGCAGAGCAGACACAGCAGCACCGGCGCGATCAGCAGAAAGCGGCTCTTTGTACGCTCGAAGGCGGCGGGGATACCGACAAAGCCGAGAATCCCGCCCGCGATCAGCAGCGCATAGGCACGGCTGCGGCCCTGCCATACGGTCTGCGCGTTCTCTTCCAGCTCCTGCGCGGTGAGTACGGCGGCCTCGGATAAGCGCATGCCTGCTGCTTCCCGCTCTGCCACGGCGTCCCGCCGCTGCAGCATGATGCGCAGGGAGCGCTCCTCCTGCTCGAGATCTTTGCGCGCCTCCACGTCCTGCTCGAGTGCCTTGAGCTGCTCGCTCTCCGCGTCCAGGCGCGCCTTCTCCTCCTGAAGCTCCGCTGCCTTGTCGCGCTGCTGACCCATCTGGTACCAGATCTGTGCGCGGCCGTCATAGAGCGCCTTCTCGCCCTGCCGGATCTGTTCTCCGGCGATGACCATGGCGGCTTTGCCCTGTTCCATGCCGGCTTTGCCCTGCTGCATGTACGCATCGAACTGCGTCAGCATCTCCTGCGCCTGGCTGAGCAGGCTGCCGATCTGTTCGGCGCCGCCGTCAAGATTGCGGAGCAGCGCGTCACACAGATCGAGAACACTGAGGATCGAGCTGCGCAGCTCGCCGTATGCCGCCTGCATTGCCGCAAAGGCTTCGCCGCTGATGGGAGTCTCCGCCTCGCCGTTTGCAATGGCGTCCCGCCGGGTCTGCGCTTCCTCGCGCAGCGCGGCAAGGCTTTTACCAGTGACGTTCTGTACCGCCTGATCCAGCAGGGGAAGCTGCTCGCTCATCTGCTGTGTCAGTTCCTTGACCCTCGGCCACAGCGTGCGGTAGAGCTCCATGATCTCGGAGAGTTGTTCAGGGTCGATTTCCGGCAAGCTGAGATCGCTTCCGGTGACGGCGCTGAGATCACCCAGCTCTCCGAGCGCGCTGAGGCTTTCCAGCGAGCCTTCGTCCATTTCCGCAATGGCGTCGAGGATCGGGGTCAGCTTCTGCACGGTTTCCAGCAGCGCGCCGATCTGATCCGCTGCGGCAAGCGCTTCGTCGTAGGCGGCTACAGTGAGCTGACGTCGGGCGTCCGCGTCATCGCTCTCCAGCAGCGCGGTGATGTTCCGGGCGCTTTGGGCGTGTTGGTTTGCGTCGGTGAGGAGCTGCGCGGCGCTGTCATAGAGCAGATCAAAGTCGGCAAGCTGCTGCTTGCCCTGCTGAAACTGCTGATACTGCCGGTCAAAATCAGCTTCCTGCCGCTCAAAGAGCTGCAGCCCGGCCTCATACTGCCGCTTGCCCTCGGCAAACGCGGCGTCGGCCTGATCGAGCGCGGCGGTGCCGCTGTGCAGACCGCTCTGCGTGGCGGTGTAGATGGCCAGGTCGGCACGGTGGGAAGAGGCGGTTTTGTCGTGCTCCTTCTGCTCGCGCTCCAGCGCTTCGCTGAGTTCGGCGGAGGGCGTTCCCCCTGCCAGCGCATCCAGAGCCAGCTCATATTGCGCCGCGCGCTCCCGCAGCCGTCCGGCGTCATCAAGCGTGCGCTGCCGCTCGGCTGCGGCGCTGCGCAGACCGAAAAGCCCGGCGAGCAGCATGACCAGACACAAGACAGCCAGCACGATCGCAAATACTCTTGTCAATGCGGGGTGTTTCAACGGTTTTGCCTCCCAAAACTTGCTGGGGTGTATTATACGCTTTTGATTGTGCTAAATCTATGTACAGATTGAAAATTTTATGGCTCCCCAAAGGGGAGCCAGTCTGTACGGATTCAAATATCCAGATAGCACAGCTCAAAGGTGCCGGTGGCACAGAGCTTTTCGGGACTTTCGTCCCAGAGATCGCAGCGCACCACGGCCGAGCGGCGCCCGGCCTTGACGCATTCCGCTGCGGCGTGCACGCGCGACCCCCTGACGGGACGCAGGTACTGGATGCTGCAGCTCTGCGTCATCACGGGGCGGAGCTTCCCGTGGGCGAAGAAGCCGACAGAACCCGCCGTCACGTCCATGAGCGTGGCGATCAGCCCGCCGTGGGCAGTGCCCTGGGGGTTTAAGTGCTGCTCCTCCAGGTGCAGGCTCATGCTGCATTTGCCCACGGAGGCCGCGTCATATTGCAGACCGCAGAGCGCGGAAAAGCCCACGCAGCGCTGTCTGAGAAAGTCGAGGATTTCCTTATCGTCCATAGTTTATCGCCCCTATCGCCTTCGGCACTTCCCCCAAAGGGGGAAGCAGATGAGGGATGCGGCAAAGCGGCACCCCTCAAAACTCAAAACGCAAAACTGTGGCTGTGAAAAACAAAGGTTTTTCACAGCCACATAAAATCTTACTTGATGGAGAAGAAAGCGGCGGCGCCGGGGTACTGAGCCACGTCGAAGAGCTCCTCCTCGATGCGCATGAGCTGGTTGTACTTGGCAACGCGGTCGGTGCGGGAGGGAGCACCGGTCTTGATCTGACCGGCGTTGACGGCGACGGCGATGTCGGCCAGGGTGGTGTCCTCGGTCTCACCGGAGCGGTGGGAGACGATGGCGGTGTAGCCGGCGCGGTTCGCGGTCTGGATGGCGTCGAGGGTCTCGGTCAGGGAACCGATCTGGTTGACCTTGATCAGAACGGCGTTGGCAGCGCCCTTCTCAATGCCGTACTTGACACGGGCGGCGTTGGTGACGAAGAGGTCGTCGCCGACGAGCTGCACGCGGTTGCCGAGGCGCTGGGTGAGCTTGACCCAACCGTCCCAGTCGTCCTCGCCCAGGCCGTCCTCGATGGAGATGATGGGGTACTTGTTGCAGAAGTCTTCCCACATGTCGATCATCTCGTCGCTGCTCATCACGGTGCCGCGCTTGGGCAGGTGGTACTTGCCGTCTTCCTTGTCGAACCAGTCGGAGACAGCGGCGTCCATGGCGATCTTGAAGTCCTCGCCGGGCTTGTAGCCGGCTTCGGCAATGGCCTTGACGATGACCTTCAGCGCGTCCTCGTCGGTGGCCAGGTCAGGAGCGTAGCCGCCCTCGTCGCCAACACCGGCGGCGGGCGTGCCGTTCTCCTTCAGGGTCTTCTTCAGCTGATGGAAGACCTCGGCGCACATACGCAGGGCTTCCTTGAAACTCTTGGCGCCGATGGGCATGATCATGAACTCCTGGATGTCAACGCTGTTGGAGGCGTGGGCGCCGCCGTTGAGGATGTTCATCATGGGCACGGGCAGGGTCTTGGCGTTCACGCCGCCAATGTACTGGTACAGGCTCAGACCGGTCGCGGCAGCGGCGGCCTTGGCGCAGGCCAGGGACACGCCCAGAATGGCGTTGGCGCCCAGGCGGGTCTTGTTGGGGGTGCCGTCAAGCTCGATGAGGAGCTTGTCGATGGAGGTCTGATCCAGGACGTTCAGGCCGACAACCGCCTCGGCGATCTCGCCATTGACGTTCTCAACAGCCTTCTGCACGCCCTTGCCGCCGTAACGGCTCTTGTCGCCGTCACGCAGCTCGCAGGCCTCGTGAATACCGGTGGAAGCGCCGGAGGGAACGGCCGCGCGGCCGACGGTGCCGTCGTCCAGGGTAACTTCAACTTCAACGGTGGGGTTGCCGCGAGAGTCCAGAATCTCTCTGGCCATCACGTCAACGATCTCAAAATACTGCTTCATATAGATGTTTCCTCCTAAGAAAAATTAGGTTACAGGGTTACCTTATCTATTATAACCCAAGCTTTGCCAAAAAGAAAGACCAAGTTGTGCCATTTCGGGAAAAATTATCATTTTTGTGCAAGTTGTTGCGGTGAAGGGGGATTTTGGCAGGGAAGCGTGAATGGAGAATGGTGAATAGTTATGGTGTCCCCTTCGGGGCCGAATTAAAATCATCGCAGAGCGACACCTTAACTGCTCACTGACCACTGGCCACTGACCACTTATTTCAGCTCGCTCTCCCAGCCGTAGTCCAGCAGCCAGTAGTGGTAAGGCTCTTCGATCTCCTCGCCCTCCTCGGGGATGCCGGCGGGCTTGATGCGCTGGAGCTTTACGCGCGTTTCATAGGCGCGAAGCTCCTTCACCGTGAAGGGAAGCCCCAGCTCCTCGGCAAAGGGCAGCAGCGCGTATTCCGCCACCGCCTCGCGAATCTCGAGGCTCCCGGGGTAGCCGGCCTCAGCCTCCGCGACCTTTGCACGAAGCTGCGCGTCCTGCTCGTACAGGGCAAAAAATTTTTCCACATTTTCGATCATGGCAGTTTCTCTCCTTTGTAAGAGGCTGAGCATATTATAATGACTATATGATGGCGAAAAGTCAAAAGGCTTTTCGCCGCGCGGCTTTGCCGCGCAGCCAAACAGCATAGCTGTTTGGCCATATATTCATTTCA
>CACZXQ010000095.1 GCA_902785115.1 Oscillospiraceae bacterium
ACCTCCGACTGGACTTGGGACGATATGTACGAAGCCGCCAAGGCCATCACCGAGGGTTCCAACGGCGATGTGTACGGCATGGCGATGAACACCTCCAACAATCAGGACGGCTGGTACAATCTGGTCTACGACTACGGCGCGCAGATCATCAACGACGCCCACAACGGCACGACCATCGGCTCCGCCGAGGGCAAGGCGGGCATGGAGATGGTCCGCAAGCTCCTGACCGTCGGCGCGCCCCAGTCCGTCGTTGCCGAGACCGGCACGGATTCCCTGTTCATGTCCGCCAAGACCGCGATGATCACGCAGGGCTCCTGGATGATCAACGCGTTCTACACCGCCGAGCACCACGACGATTACGCCTGGGCGCTGCTGCCCTACGCCGACGTCAACGGCAATGGCAAATGCGACAGCGGCGAGCGCTACTCCGCCTACAACGGTCTGGGCTGGGCCGCCTCCGCCGCCACGAAGAACCCCGATGCGGCTTACAGCCTGATCTCCTACTTCTGCTCCAAGGAGGGCCAGCTCAGGCAGTCCGAGCTGGGCGTCACCATGGGCGGCATGAAGGGCGTGTCCGAAGCCTTTGCCAACGCATTCCCTGGCATGGATGTGTCCGCCTTCATCGAGGCGGAGAGCTATGACCTGTTCTTCCGCCCCTACACCCGCAAGACCACGGTTTGGGAGGACGCCCTCCAGCAGACCGGCGGCTTCCTTGATCCCTGGCAGAATCCCTCCGACGCCGCTCTGATGGCGACCGCCTGCGACAACGCGCAGAAAATCATTGAAAACGCCATTGCTGCGGAATAAATTCGTTTTCCCCAGTGGTACGCCATCATAGGCCGGCGTACCGCGTGCTTCCTTGACGGAGCGGGGCCGGGTAACCGGCTCCGCTCCCGATAAAAAACCTGCATTAGGAGGGAAACTATGAAAGAACCAAAAGCAAAAATGTCGGCCGCGGCGAAAAATGAAGCGGCATGGGCCTGGGCGTTCATCGCGCCCACCATGCTGGGACTCATCATTCTGAACTTCTATCCCGCTGTCAACACTGTCTACCAATCCTTTTGCAAGACCGGCGACTTTGGCAAGGGCAACACCTTCGTGGGACTTGCCAACTATTCCGCCGCCCTGTCTGCCGGGGAAACCTGGCATTCCCTGTGGAACACCATCAAGTATGCCATCATCGAGGTACCCTTCGGCGTGGTGATCGCGCTGATCCTCGCCGTGTTCCTGAACAAAAAGCTCAAGGGTACCTCCGCGTTCCGCACCATCTTCTTTCTGCCCATGGTCTGCGCCCCCGCGGCGGTGGCGATGGTCTGGAAATGGCTTTACAACCAGCAGTTCGGCCTGCTGAACAACATCTTCCACACCAACATCGCCTGGATCTCCGACCCCAAGCTGGCGTGGATCTCCATCGGCGTCATCGGCGTGTGGTCCGTCATCGGCTACAACATGGTGCTGTTCATCTCAGGCTTGCAGGAAATTCCCGGCGACTACTACGAGGCCGCCGCCATCGACGGCGCCACCGGCATCCGCCAGTTCCTGCACATTACGGTGCCCCTGCTGAGTCCCACAACGTTCTTCATCGTCCAAACCCGTTTGATTGGCGCGCTGACCGTGTTCGACCTGATGTTCATGGTCATGGACAAGACCAACGTCGCCCTGCAAAACACCCAGTCCATCGTCTATCTGTTTTACACCTACGCCTTCACCAACGGCAACAAGGGCTACGGCGCGACGCTTGTGGTAATCCTGGTTGCCTTCATCATGATCGTTACGGTCATCATGCAGAGGGCGGAAAAGAAGTTCGTGTTCTATAACTGAGGAAGGGGGACAGGAAAATGGAAAGCGCACGCGCACAGGCAAGGCTCAACAAGTTCCTGATGTATCTTGTGCTGGTCATTATGGCCTTTATCATGCTCGTTCCCTTCGCGTGGATGATCCTCACGGCGGTCAAGACCAATCAGGAATCCATTTCGGTGAACCCCTTCTACATCTTCCCGCAGAGCGGCTGGCATTGGGAAAACTTTGCGGAGGTCTGGAAGAGCTATAACTTCGTCATCCTCTACAAGAACACCCTGCTGATGATCTTCTTCCGCGTGGTCTGCGCCTGTCTGACGGCGACCATGGCGGGCTATGCCTTCGGACGGCTGAACTTCCCAGGCAAGAAGCTCATGTTCTCCCTGGTGCTGATCCAAATGATGATCCCCTCGCAGATCTTCATTATCCCGCAGTACCTGATGGTGTCGAAGCTTGGCCTGCTCAACAAGGTATCCGGCCTGGTATTCCCCGGCATCGTCACCGCGTTCGGCACCTATCTGCTGAAAACGGGGTATCAGGGCTTGCCAAAGGATTTGGAGGAGGCCGCCGCGATCGACGGCTGCAACATCGGGCAGCGGTTCCTGCGCATCATGATGCCGCTGACCCGCTCGTCCATGGTGTCGCTGGGTATCTTCACGGCGCTGTTCGCCTTCAAGGATCTGATGTGGCCCATGATCGTCTGCACCAAGGCCGAGACCACCACGCTGTCCGCCGGCCTTGCCAAAATGCAGGGACAGTACGGCAGCGACTACCCCACCATGATGGCCTCCGCCGTGCTTGCCATCATCCCCATGATCGTCATTTACGTCATATTCCAGAAGCAGTTCGTGGAAGGCATTGCCACCTCCGGCGGCAAGCTGTAAACAACGGGAAAGAAATATGCCGGAGGATATTGCAATACGCAGTACCTCCGGTGTATTTATATCCTATGCCCATCGTTGATTCAACATGGAAAGGCAGGCGATCCCCATGTCAAGCGAAAGCATCTTACAAGAAACGGACCAATATCGCTGCCTGGTTTATCAGGACAAGCAAACCAATGACATTTTTCTCTCCCACTGCGGGGTAGAAAAGTGTCTGCCCGGTTATGAGTTTCACACAGAGCAGAGAACGGGGTATCATCTGCATGTGATCCTAAAGGGCAGGGGACGTCTGCATGTGGACGGCAGGGACTATTCATTGCACGACGGGCAGATGTTCGTGACAAAGCCGGGAGAAGAAACATGGTATCGCGCCGACGAAAAAGAGCCTTGGCAATACTGCTGGATGACCTTTGACGGAAACAACGCGGCAAGATACGCCGAGAACGCCGGTTTCCAAAAGGGGGTCAACTGGCGGGACTGCCATGTGGATCGGAGACAATTCTACACATTGGTGGAGCGGACGCTGAATCGCCCGGAAATGACGGTCGCCAACGACCTGTATCGGCTCGGTATACTGCTGCAATACATTTCCCTCGCCATTGAGTCCAACGACGCAACGCTGCCGTCTCCGAACAGGGAGGAGGCCGATTCCTCCGACGTGTATGTGGATTACGCGGTGACGTATATCCAAAGCAACTACGCCAACGCGAAGATTGGCGACGTGGCGCGGTTCATCGGGATCAATCGCAGCTACCTCAGCAACCTTTTCAAGCAACGGATAGGCGTATCTCCGCAGGAATACCTGATGCAATGCAAGCTGGAGCAGGCGCGGAAGCTGCTTCTGGAAACAGACGCGCCGGTGCAGGACATCGCGCGGCGGGTGGGATACGACAATCCGCTCACTTTTTCAAAAATTTTTAAGGGCAGCTTCGGCGTCAGCCCAAAAACCTACCGCCGGCAGAAGCGGGAGCATAAGGAGATTCTTCCATGAGCATACAATTCGATGAACAGGCAAAGCTGCTGACCCTGGAAACGAGATCTTCTGTCTATCAGATGCAGATCGACACCCTGGGCTATCTGCGTCATCTGTATTACGGGCGGCGCGTCGGTCCGCAGAATATGTCCTATACTTACCGCGCCTACGACTGCGGCTTTTCCGGCAACCCCTATGAGCTGCGGCGGGAGCGCTCCGATTCGCCGGATCTGATGCCCCAGGAGTACAGCTCCTTCGGCGTGGGCGATTACCGTCTGCACAGTGTCGCGGTGGTCAACGCCGACGGCAGCCGATGCGCGAGTCTGCGCTATGTAGAGCATGAGATCACAGAGGGAAAATACAGAATCCCCGGCCTGCCCGCCGTGTATGACAACGGCGGCGAGGCGGAGACGCTGACCGTCACGCTGCGGGACGCCGTCACCGGCCTTGTGATCCGTCTGCGCTACGGCGTGTTCGCGGCGCTGGATATCATCACCCGCTCAGCGGAGCTGGTCAACGAAGGCACAGCGGCGATCACGCTGGAAAAAGCGGCGTCGGTATGTCTGGAATTCCCCCGCGGCAGCTGGGACCTGCTCCACTTCTATGGGCGGCACTGTCTGGAACGGCAGCCGGAGCGCGCGCCCATCGGGAACCTCATCACCACCGTCAGCTCAGAGCGCGGCACGTCCAGCCACCATCACAATCCCTTCGTCATTGTCTGCGACCATGACGCCACGGAGGAACAGGGCGATTGCTTCGGGGCAATGCTGATGTACTCCGGCAGCTTTAAGGCGGAGCTGGAGCGCAGTCAGACCGGCGACGTGCGTCTGGTCATGGGCGTCAGCGACACGGGCTTTTCCTGGACGCTCTCTCCCGGTGAGCGTTTTCATACGCCGGAGGTGATTATGAGCTACGCGGATGGCCTCACCGCCCTGAGCCACAACTATCACCGCGTCATCCGGCACAACGTCTGCCGCGGAGAGCATCATTTGAAGCGCCGACCAGTGCTCATCAACAACTGGGAAGCCACCTATTTCAACCTCAGCGAAGAAAAGCTCCTGGCCATTGCGAAGGAAGCGGCGGAGCTGGGCGTGGAGCTGTTCGTGCTGGACGACGGCTGGTTCCGTGGGCGCATTGACGACAACGCGGGCCTCGGCGACTGGTTTGCAAGCGAGCAGCGGCTGCCCAATGGCCTCCACGCCCTGATTGAGAAAATCAATGCCCTGGGGCTGCAATTCGGCATTTGGATGGAGCCGGAGATGGTCAACGAGGATTCCGACCTCTATCGCGCGCATCCCGATTGGGCGCTGTCCGCGCCGGGACGCGAACCCACCATGGGACGGAATCAACTGGTGCTGGATATGTCCCGTGCTGACGTGCGGGAGTACCTCTATAGCTGCATCTCGACGCTTCTGCTGGAAAACAACATTTCCTACATCAAATGGGACATGAACCGTTCCCTCTCCGACGTGTACTCCAAAGCGCTGCCGCCGGAGCGTCAGGGCGAGGTCGCTCACCGCTATGTGCTGGGCGTCTACGAGCTGCTGGAACGCCTGACCGCGGACTTTCCCCATGTGCTGTTTGAGGGCTGCTCGGGCGGCGGCGGACGCTTCGACGCCGGGATGCTCTACTATACGCCGCAAATCTGGTGCTCCGACGACACCGACGCCATTGAGCGTCTGCGCATCCAGGGTGGCACCTCCTACGGCTACCCGGTCAGCACCATGGGCGCCCATGTGTCCGCCTCTCCCAACCACCAGACAGGACGCGCTACCCCCATCGAGACGCGGGGCATTGTGGCGATGTCCGGCGCGTTCGGCTACGAGCTGGATCTCACAAAGCTCTCCGAGGAGGACAAGACGGAGATTAAGCGCCAGATCAAGCAATTCCACGAGGATGAAGACCTGCTCCACGGAGGGCTGTATTACCGCCTGAGCGACGTGTCCGCGCCGCTCCACTACGTCGCGTGGCAGATGGTCAGCGAGGACAAGTCCCGGAGCCTCGTCAATCTGGTGCTGCGTGCGCCGCAGCCCAACGCCGCCCCGCTGCGCCTGCGCCTGCGGGGGCTTGACCCAGACGCCCTCTATCGCATCGACGAGGATATCCATGTCTGTACCGGCGCGGCGCTGATGTGCGGCGGGTACACCTTCCCGCAGATGCTGGGGGACTATCCCTCCGCCCAGCTTCACCTGACAAAAATAGAGGACGGCAGACTG
>CACZXQ010000096.1 GCA_902785115.1 Oscillospiraceae bacterium
TCGGGCGAATGACCCTTTGGGTCATTCGCTGCCAAACTTGTCGTTTGGCAGCGAAACCGATCGAATCCTCGATCGATTTCGCCATCCGATGGTCATTATCGCATATTGCTTCCGATATCGCCGGATCACGATCACGCTGATGATGGCGGCGAGTACGCCGGAGGAGAGGTTGCTCACCAGCATCACGACGCCCGCGCTCATTTCCCCGAGATTCGTGCAGTGCTGCAAAAACCAGAACACCGGGATGCGGAAGATGAACACCCTTGCGAAGTTCAGCATCAGCGTAAGCTCCGTCTTGCCGAGACCGTACAGCAGCGCCAGCACCGCCGCGTTCACGCCCAGCGGCACCGCGCCGAGCGCCTCAAAGCGGTAGACCAGCACGATCTCCCGGTGAAAGGCCGCGCTGCCGCTGTCAAAGAACCTTGCCAGCCAGTCAAGCTGCCACAGCTCGAGTCCGGAGATCAAAGCCCCCAGCGCCATGTTCACGAGCAGCACCGTGTAAAAGGCGCGCAGCACCCGCGCATGCTTTCCCGCGCCGTAGTTCTGGCTGATGACCGCCGCCGCACCCTCCTGAAAGCCGTTTTGCGGGTTGGTCGTGATGCCGCCGAGGTTATTCGAAACGCCCATCGCGCCCACCATCGTCGCGCCGTAGAGCGTGCTCATGGCGTTGACGACAGTCTTGCCAAAGGCAAAGAGCGCCTTTTCCGTAATAACCGGGATAGACTGGCGGATCATGGGTCCTGTGGTCACTTTGTCAAAAGCGACGGCCTCCCGCGAGAAGCTGAACGCCCCGTCGCCGGAGAGGCTGTTTTTCAGCGCAAAGCCAAAGAGCGCAAGCTGCGAGAGAAGCGAGGCCACCGCGATCATCACAAGGCCGCCGCCCAGCGCCGAGAGCATCAGGTTGAGCTGTGACAGGTAGGCCACCGCGGAGACCGACTCCTTGCTGATGTGCGAGGCCATCATGGTATCCAGAATGGTAAAAAACTGGTTTAAGCCCTGATAGAGCGCCAGCGGCGCCCCCACCGCGAGGATCACCTTCCACATGGAGCCGTTCAGGCTCTGCTCCAAAAAGCGCTCATCCCGCTTGGTGAGCGTTGCCTTCAGTTCCGCCACGTCTCAGCGCCCCCAGTGGAAATTTTCTTTCCCCGCGCCGAGGGTGAAGTGGCACTTCACGATGCCGAGGTCGATCTTGAGACAGGAGCCGAGCTTCCCCGCGCTTGCCCGCACCGCATCGCCGTTTCGCTCGAAGCGGAACTTCTGCTGGTTCACCGCCGTCGGCGCCAAGAGCGCCGCCGCGACGCCGCTGCGGTACCAGGCGGGAGCCGTCTCATCCAGGTTGCTCACAGCGTCCGCATCCTTCCCGCGATGGGGCTTGCCCTGGGTCTTGCCGTAGCCGAGGGCGATCACAATGACCTCCTTCTCCCCCGCGCCGACAGTCGCCTTGCTCTTGCCGTGCGTCAGCGCCGCCCAGCAGGTGTTGAGCCCCAGCTCCTGCGCCTTGAGCACCAGCAGCTCGCCGTAATAGCCGCAGCGCTCGTCCAGGTCGGGCGCCTTTTCCCCCACCATCGCGATATAATTCGCGCAGTTTTCAAAGCTGCCGTAGTGGGCGAGCCGGGTGTTGAAGCAGTCCGGCTCATCGTAGACGATCTGCATCCTGAGCCCGCTCTCGCGGTTGAGGGCTTCGCAATATGCGTCCAGCTCCGCGCGGACCTCCGCCGGGATCGCCTTGTCCAGATACTGCCGCACACTGTGCCGCTCACGCATAAGCTCCATACTATGATCCATAAAATCACCTTTCTCAATTCAATTGTGCTCTGCCGGTATCCTACTCCAAGCCGTGGCTCCTGTCAAGGATGAATGCGGAAATATCGGCCTCGCACTTGATAAAGCGACGGAATCTATGGTAGAATAGGTTTAGAAAGGGGTGAGAGTATGCTTACCGTTCAGCAGATTGCAGACAGTGTTCAAGTTGCCTCACAGGAATATCCTCTGCGCAGAGTCGACCTGTTCGGGTCTTATGCCGACGGGAAAAGCACGCCGCAAAGTGATGTGGATCTGCTTGTGGAATTTAAACAGCCGCGCGTCTCTCTCCTTACGCTCAACGCTTTGAAATACCGTATGGAGGAATTGCTGGGGACCGACGTAGACATCATTCACGGGCCTCTGCCACAGGACAGTATGCTGGAAGTCAGCAGGAGGATCACGCTGTATGGATCGTAGAGACCGGATCATTCTTCAGAAGGTGCTCAGCGAGATTGCAATCGCGCAGGAGATGATGGCTGATTGCACGCTGGAGCAGTTCATCAGCAGCCAAATGCTGATGCGCGCAGTTGGGATGACCGTTATCAATATCGGAGAGCTTGTCAAGAATCTTACCGAGGAAACCCGCCTGCGCCATGCGCAGATTCCGTGGAAGGCCATCGCCGGGTTCCGGGATATTGCGGCACATAAATATCAGACGCTCCGCATGGAGGACGTTTACGAGACGGTTTCCTCTGATTTCCCTGAGCTGAAAAGACAAATTGAACAGATTCTCGACATTTCTGCAAACAAAATATGATGCATAGGAAAACGCCCGGAAAACCGGGCGTTGATTCGTTATGGTTCCTGATCAGATTTCCGAGATCACCGGCAGGATCATGGGGCTGCGGCGGGTGGTCTTGTAGAGGTAGCCGGAGAGGTTGGTTTTGATTTTGCTCTTGATCGTCGTCCAGTCCAGGATGCGCTGGGCTTCGCAGGCCTCCACGGTCTCGAGCGTCACGCGCTTGAGCTCCTCCATCAGTTCCTCGGCCTCCTTGACGTAGATGAAGCCGCGGGTCACGATCTCGGGATCGGCAAGCAGCTTGTGATCGTAGGACGAGAAGGGCAGCACCACGACGATCATGCCGTCCTCGGCGAGCTTATGCCGGTCGCGCATGACGACGCTGCCGACCTCACCGATGCTGCCGTCCACCAGCACCGCGCCGGACTGCACGCTCTCCTCCGCGCGGATGGACTTCTTGGTCAGCTCAATGACGCGCCCGTTTTCCGCGATGACGATGTTCTTCGGCTGCACGCCCATGATGCGCCCGAGCTCGGCGTGCTTCATCAGCATGCGGTACTCGCCGTGCACCGGGATGAAGAACTTGGGCTTTACCAGCGCGAGCAGCATCTTCTGCTCCTCCTGGCAGGCGTGGCCGGAGACATGCAGATCGGTGTGGCGGTCATAGATGACCTCGGCGCCCTTGTGGAAAAGCTCGTCAATGACGCGGCTGATCATATTCTCGTTGCCGGGGATGGCGGAGGCGGAGATAATGACCCGGTCGCCGGAATCCACCTGGATCTGCTTGTGACCCGAGAAAGCCATGCGGTACAGGGCGGACATGGCCTCGCCCTGGCTGCCGGTGGAGATGATGACCACTTTATTGCGGGGCAGCTTGTTGATCTGAGCGAGATCCATCAGCACGCCCTCGGGGATGTTCATGTAGCCGAGTACCATCGACACGCGCAGGACGTTCTCCATGCTGCGCCCGGTGACGGCGACCTTGCGCCCGTATTTGACCGCAACGTCGATGATCTGCTGCAGTCTGTGGACGTTGGAGGCAAAGGTGGTGATGATGATGCGCTTGTCGCAGCCCAGGAAGAGCTTGTCAAAGCCCACGCCGACCTTGCTCTCCGACTCGGAGTGGCCGGGCTTTTCCACGTTGGTGGAATCGCTCAGCAGGGCAAGGACGCCCTCGTTTCCGAGCTGACCCAGACGCACCAGATCCATCATACCGCCGGAGATGGGCGTCACGTCGATCTTGAAGTCGCCGGTATGGATCACGGTGCCGACCGGGGTCGTGATCGCAAGCGCCACCGCGTCCGGGATCGAGTGGTTGACATGGATAAACTCAACCGTGAAGTTTCCGAGGCGGAAAACCGAGCCCGCCTTCTTGGTGAAAATCTGCGTATTGTACAGCAGATCATGCTCCTCAAGCTTCAGCTCCACCAGCGCCGCGGTGAGGGGCGTGGTGTAGATGGGCACGTCCAGCTCCTTGAGCACATAGGGCACCGCGCCGATATGGTCCTCGTGCCCGTGGGTGAGGATCAGGCCGCGAAGCCGCGCGGCATTGTTGCGCAGATAAGTGATGTCCGGCAGCACCACGTCAATGCCGTACATATCCTCGTCAGGAAAGCCCATGCCGCAGTCCACCACGATGATGTCGTTGCCGTATTCAAAGGCCGTCATGTTCTTGCCGATCTCACCGAGACCGCCAAGCGGGATTATTTTCAGTTTAGAAATCATGCATTACTCCCTTCTCAGGTTCAGGTATGTATCCTCGTGCGGCTGTAAGAGACAGTATATATTCAGTATAGTGTAGCCATAGTGCGCGGGGATTATACGGAGACTACATCTCCGTGCGCCCTTCGAGGGCGCGGTTCAAGGTCGCGTCGTCCGCGAACTCGAGGTTGGAACCCACGGGGATGCCGTAGGCCAGGCGCGTGACGCGGATGTTGAAGGGCTTGAGCAGCCGGGAGATGTACATCGCCGTAGCCTCCCCCTCGGTATCGGGGTTGGTGGCCATGATGACCTCCTGCACCTCGTCAGAGGCGACACGCTGCAAAAGCTCCTTGATATGAATATCGTCGGGGCCGATATGGCTCATGGGTGAGAGCACGCCGTGCAGCACATGGTAGGTGCCGTTGTACTCGTGTCCGCGCTCGATGGAGAGCACGTCCCTGGGTTCGGACACCACACAGATCGTGGAACGGTCACGCCGGTCGCTCTGGCAGATGGCACAGGTCTCCCCTTCCGTCAGGTTCTGGCAGATGCTGCAGCGGTGGACGCTGCGCTTGGCGTCGGTAATGGCGTTGGCGAAGGACAGCGCCTCCGCATCCGAGAGGGCGAGGATATGGAAGGCCAGGCGCTGGGCGCTCTTCTTTCCCACGCCGGGCAGGGACGCGAATTTGTCGATCAGGTTTTCAAGCGAGGCGGGGAAAAAGGCCATGTTACCACTCCGTTCCAGAATTGCGAATATCCGAGATCGCCTTGGCGCGATCCGCTTTTCCGAAGACGGCGCTGCCGGCGACCAGCACGCTTGCGCCCGCTTCGATGGCAAGGGGCGCGGTCTCGGGTGTGATGCCGCCGTCCACCTCCAGCTCACAGGCGGGGTTTACGGCACGCAGCATCCGCCGCAGCGCGCGCAGCTTCTCGAGCATATCCGTCATAAAGCGCTGCCCGCCAAAGCCGGGCTCCACCGTCATCACAAGGATGAGATCGACGAGAGCAAGGTAAGGTTCCGCCGCCTCCGCCGGGGTGGCGGGCTTTAAGGTGACGCCGCATTTGACACCCTTTGCGCGGATCTTCTCCAGCGCAAGGCGGATATTCTCCGGGCTGTCGGACTCCACATGGATGTTTACGAGATCCGCGCCCGCGTCGCAAAAATGCTCGACATAGCGCAGGGGCTTTTCGATCATCAGGTGCACGTCCAGAAACATGTCCGTACATTTGCGCAGGGATTTGAGCACCGGAAGCCCCATGGAGAGATTGGGGACGAACACGCCGTCCATCACATCGAAATGCACATAGTCCGCGCCGCCGCGGCGTATGTCCTCCACTTCCTCCGCAAGATGGGCCAGATCCGCCGCAAGAATGGACGGCGCAAGCTTTATCATGGCAGGCTTCCTCCGACATAAAGTTGATATGATATTATACTACACATCAAGTGTAAATGCAATATTTCACTTTTTTGTACAAGTTTGAAACAAGAGCTACCGGCGTGTAGAGAGAAAAAGGTATAACAAAGCAGGCTGCCTCAAAGAGCCAGCCGAACAGAGTTATGTAAACCGCATT
>CACZXQ010000097.1 GCA_902785115.1 Oscillospiraceae bacterium
AGTATACCAAATAATTTGTTAGCGAACAGCCACCGTTTTGGGACTCTTGTTTCATAACCCCATCGGTGCCTTTCGCAGAAAGGCGGCTTAATAAATATGTACAACGGGAGAATTTGCAAATGACAAAATCCGCTATGATTACCGTCTGCGGACGGCCGAACGTGGGCAAATCCACGCTGACAAACGCCCTGGTGGGGGAGAAGATCGCGATCGTCTCCGACAAGCCCCAGACCACGCGCAACCGCATCACCGCCATCGTGAGCCGCGGCGAGACCCAGTTCGTGCTGCTGGACACGCCGGGCTTCCACAAGCCCCGCACCCGCCTCGGCGACTACATGGTGAACGTGGTGAAGGAGAGCGTCGCGGATGTGGACGCGGTGCTGCTGCTCGTCGAGCCGGTGGCCGCCATCGGAGCGCAGGAGGAGGCGCTCATCGAGCGCATCGAGCAGACCGGCGCGCCCGCGCTGCTCGTCATCAACAAGATCGACACCGTGGAGAAGACCCGGCTTTTGGAGATCATGGCGCTCTACAACGCCCGCCACAGCTTTGACGCGATCCTGCCCGTCTCCGCCAAAACCGGCGAGGGGCTGGACGAGCTGCTGACAGAGCTGGACAAGTACGCCGAGGAAGGCCCCCACTTCTTCCCGGACGATATGATCACCGATCAGCCCGAGCGGCAGATCTGCGCGGAGCTTGTGCGCGAGAAGCTCTTAAAGTGCCTTGACAAGGAGATCCCCCACGGCACCGCCGTGGAGGTCACGCGCTTTACCGAGCGCGAAAACGGCATTATCGACCTGGAAGTGACCATCTACTGCGAGAAGGACAGCCACAAGGGCATCATCATCGGCAAAAAGGGCGCCATGCTCAAGAAGATCGGGGAGCTTGCCCGCGAGGACATCGAGGACTTCATGGGCACCAAGGTCTTTTTGCAGACCTGGGTCAAGGTCAAGGAGAACTGGCGCGATTCCCTCGTCCAGCTGAGAAATTTTGGCTTCAGCGAGCAGTAAATGATTCACCGCCTCCGCGCAGATACTATACGCAGAGGTGGTAGAAATGAAAGACGCCATCTGGCAGGCCTTCCGGGAGACCGGCGATCCGCTGTATTATATGCTGTACAAAGCGGTCACATCGCCTCCGGAACAGACCGATCACCCGAAATCCGCATGATATTTCATGCGGTGTCGAGGCTTGGAGTTTACATACGATGTTTCAAAGCACAAAGGGCCTCGTTTTGCGGGAGGTTCGATACAAAGAGGCGGATCGCATCCTCACGATCCTGACGGAGTCGGAGGGGAAGATCACCGCCAAAGCCCGGGGCGCGCTGCGTAAATCCAGCCGCACCGGCGCCGCCACCCAGCAGCTCACCTGGTCAGACCTCACGCTCTTCTTAAATCGCGGCAAGTGGCAGGTCAACGAGGGCAGCGTGATCGAGGGTTTTCCCGGTCTGCGCGAGGACATCGCGCTTCTTGCGCTCGGAAGCTACTTTTCCGAGTGTCTGGACGCCTTCAGCGCCGAGGAGCAGCCGGAGCCGGAACTGCTGCAATTGGGGCTCAACTCTCTCTACGCGCTGAGCCGCAAGCTGCGGGAGCCGCTTTTGATCAAGGCGGCCTTTGAGCTGCGGCTGATGCGCATCAGCGGCTTTCAGCCGAATGTGCAGCGCTGCGTCTATTGCGGAAAAGAAGAGCCGGAGGAGCCCTGCCTCGGCATCGAAAACGGCGGGCTCTGCTGCCGTGCCTGCCGCAAGGCGGAGTTCGGCCTCACAGCGGCGCTGGATGCGGACGCGCTCAAAGCGCTGCGCTATGTGATCGCCGCCCCGGCCAAGCAGCTTTTCTCCTTCAAGCTGGAGGGAAAAAGCCTCAAACGCCTTTCGGACGCCGCGGAGGAATACCTGCGTGAGCATGCGGAACGGGGCTTTCAGACCTTGGAATATTGGAAAAAGGTAAGATAGATAAAGTGAGCAGTGACCAGTATTTGGTAGTCAGTGACCGCGCGTTCCAATCATCACGCGGCGACACCACAATTGTTCGTTTTATATTAGCATTACACTGACCACTGACCACTGACCACTCGGATGAGCAATGCTCATCCCTACGCCACTGATACGGAGTATAACCATGAGTTTTTTTGAAAAATCGTTAAACACCCTTGAGCTGCCCGCGGTGCTGGATATGCTGGCACAGCAGGCGGTGGGAGAGGCGGCAAAGGAGCGCGCGCTTGCGCTCACGCCCTCGGCCGACCGCTTTGAGGTCTCCCGCCGGTTGGAGGAGACCAGCGCCGCCAAAAGCATGATGACCGTGCGCGGCGGCCCCTCCTTCTCCGGGGTAAAGGACGTGCGCGCGTCCCTGGCGAGAGCCGACCTCGGCGGCGCGCTCAACACGCGGGAGTTGCTGGACATCGCCCGGGTGCTCCAGTGCGCGCGCCTGGTGCGCGGCTACATCGGGGACGATACCGTGGGCAAGACCGCCATCGACTCCCTGTTCTATGCCCTGCGCGCCAACAAGTTTTTGGAGGAGAAGATCAACACCTCCATCGTCGGGGAGGACGAGATCGCGGACGGGGCGTCCCCGGAGCTTGCCACCATCCGCCGCCAGATGCGCGCCGCCGCCGCGAGAGCGCGCGACGCACTGCAAAAGATCCTCTCCTCGCCCTCTTATGCCAAGGCGCTGCAGGAGCCGATCATCACCATGCGCTCCGACCGCTATGTGGTGCCCGTGCGCGCCGACCACAAGGGCGCGGTGCCGGGCTTGGTGCACGATATTTCCGCCACGGGGCAGACGCTGTTCATCGAGCCGATGGGGGCGGTGAAGGCCAACAACGAGCTGCGCGAGCTCGCGGCGAAGGAGAAGCTTGAGATCGAGCGCATCCTCGCCGAGCTCTCGGCCGACTGTGCCGAGCACCGGGACGACATCGACTCGGACTTTGAGATGCTGACCCGGCTGGACCTCATTTTCGCCAAGGCCAAGCTCAGCTACAAGCTGGACTGTCAGGCGGCCTCGTCGGAAGAAAAGGGGATCGCCCTGCGCCGGGCGCGGCACCCGCTGCTCGATCAGTCGAAGGCGGTGCCCATCGACGTCGAGCTCGGCGACAGCTTCGACACCCTCGTCATCACCGGCCCGAACACCGGCGGCAAGACCGTCTCGCTCAAGACCATCGGCTTGCTCGCCGCGATGAACCAGTGCGGCCTGCACATCCCCGCGGCCGACGGCAGCAATCTGCCCGTGTTCAGCCACATCCTCGCCGACATCGGCGACGAGCAGTCCATCGAGCAGAACCTTTCGACCTTCTCGGCGCACATGACGAACATCGTGAGCATCCTCGAGGAGTGCGACGACGAATCGCTCCTGCTCTTTGACGAGCTCGGCGCGGGCACCGACCCCACCGAGGGCGCGGCACTCGCCATTTCCATCATCGAGTACGCCCGTAAATGCGGCGCCATGATCGCGGCGACCACCCACTACGCGGAACTCAAGGTATACGCCACGAACGAGCCGGGCGTACAGAACGCCTCCTGCGAGTTTGACGTGGAGACCCTGCGCCCCACCTACCGGCTGCTGGTGGGCATTCCCGGCAAATCCAACGCCTTCGCCATCTCCCGCCGTCTTGGACTCAGCGAGGGCATCATCGAGGACGCGAGAGCGCGCGTCGGCACCGAGAGTGCGAGCTTTGAGGCAACCATTGAGAAGCTCGAGCAGACGCGCCTGCAGCTCGAAAAGGATCGCACGGAGGCCGCCGTCAAACTCCGGCAGGCCGAGGAGAACGCCAAAAAGGCGGCCTTTCTCAAGGCGGAGCTGGAGGTGCGGCTGGAAAAAGCCGATCAGAAGTCCCGCCGGGAGGCTGAGCGCATTCTGAACGAAGCGCGCCAGACCGCCGAACAGACCTTCCGCGAGCTCGACGAGATGCGCAGGCATGCAAACGAGGAGGAAAACGCCCAGCTCGTCAACGAGGCCAGAAGCGAGCTGCGCCGCCGCCTCAATCAGTCCAAGGACGCCCTGCGTACCCAGGAGCAGGCCGTGCCGGAGGAGCAGACCTCCGCCCGCCCGGTCAAGCCCGGCGACACGGTGCAGATCAAATCCGTGGGGCTCAAGGCCGAGGTCGTCGCCGTCTCCCCCGAGCGGGTGCTGACGCTGCGGGCGGGCATCATGAACGTCACCGCCAGGGAGGACGAGGTGCTGCTCATCGAGGGCGCCTCCGTAAAACCCAAGCCCAAGCCCGCCGCTTCCTCCGCCACGCTGCGCTCCGCGGGGCTTGCCCAGGAGATCGACCTTCGGGGCATGGAGGCCATCGAAGCCGTCCTCGCCGCCGAACGCTATCTCGATTCCGCCGTCATGGCGCGGCTCAAAACCGTCACCATCATCCACGGCAAGGGTACCGGCGCCCTGCGCAGCGCCGTCCAGGACATGCTGCGCCATAACAAGAGCGTCAAGTCCTTCCGTCTGGGTCGCTTCGGTGAAGGGGAGTCGGGTGTGACTATTGTGGAACTCAAATAAAAATGTTGCTGATTTCTGCTGCTTCATGGTGAAAATAACAAATCAAACAGCGGATAGTTGACGATTCGCTCGAAATTTGGTAAAGTATCTTTGCATATCAGGAAGCATATGTTTTAGTATGTATATTTTTAAGGAGTGGCGAGTATGATAACCAAAGAGGTAGTCATCAACAATCAGGTAGGACTTCACGCCAGACCCGCGACTTTCTTTATTCAGAAAGCCAATGAGTTCAAGAGCAGCATTTGGGTCGAGAAGGAAGAGAGACGTGTCAATGCCAAGAGCCTGCTGGGCGTTCTGTCCCTGGGCATCGTGAAGGGCACTGCCATCACCATCATTGCCGACGGCGCGGACGAGGAAGAGGCCATTGCCACCCTGTCCCAGCTGATCGATTCCGACTTCTCCGAGTAAGATACAAGAGTGTTATGAACAGGGGCTGTGCAGACATTGCACAGCCCTCTTTTCAAGTCTGTTATATGAAAAAGGAAAACAAAGCCATTCTGGAGATGCTCCTGTGCGCAAGCCTCTGGAGTATCGCGGGTATCTTTATGAAGCTTCTGCCCTGGAGCGGTTTGGCCGTGGCGGGCTTGCGCAGCCTTGTTGCCGGGCTGACCTTCGCGGTGTATATGGCGATCCGGCGCATCCGCTTCCGCTTTGACCGGCATACGCTGATCGCCGGCGTGCTCACAGGCAGCGTCTATCTCTGCTTTGCCTGCGCCAACAAGCTCACCACAGCGGCAAACGCCATCGTCCTGCAGGCAGTGAAGGATTACCGGGACGCCCTGAAGCGCCTGAAAAAGAAGCCCGGTAATCAAGCCGCCATGTCGGATGCAATGGAATGTGAACGGTTCTTCCGCTCCGGCTGGTACAAAGCACTGACGAGTGTGGATGGCGAGTATCTCATACAAAAACTACGAGAGGAGGCGAAGTCCTTATGACAGTAAAAGAATATCTCCATCAGGCCTACCGCCTTGATCAGAGAATCAAGTCCGACACGATGGAAGCACAAAACCTGCGTGAGATGGCAGGCAGCGTGTCGGCTATCCAATATGATAAAGACCGCGTGCAGACATCGCGTAATACCGAAGCACCATTTGTCCGGACGCTTGAGAAGCTGTGGACACTGGAAAAGAAAATCGCCGGTGAGCTGGAAATGCTATCAGACCTTAAGAAACAGATACGGGAGGTCATTGAGGCAGAGTCGCCTGTCAAGCGGAT
>CACZXQ010000098.1 GCA_902785115.1 Oscillospiraceae bacterium
TCCTGTCGTGATCGGCGGGTCGAGGCCGACGCCTGCGGGCGGAGGCGGCGGGCTGGTCGTTGGCGGGCGCGTCGTCCGCTCGGTGCCCGATTCGGGCACCGAAAAGGACCCTCCTAAGAAGGAGCTGCCCGACATCCCCGCGGCGAAGGGCGTGAGCCGACCGGAGCCGAAGCCGGTCGAGCCGCCGGAGAGACCGCCCGAGGAGAAGCCCGACGTGCCGAAGCCGACGGAGATCAAGCTGCCGTTGGCGGTCGGTCAGGCAACGCTGCGGTTTGCCGGGAAGGCGTCGAGCGAGAAAGCGGACATCTACGCCCGGTTGAACCGGTACTGGTCGGAAAAGGGGCCGGGCTCGATGATCAAGCTCTCCGAGGCCTGCGGGCTGGACGCCTCGAAGCTCTACCTGATGCAGCGCAACGACGGGAAGTTTGACATCGAGCACTGGCGCGCGGTCAACGCGGGTCTGGACAAGCTCGGATACGGAGGAATGAAATGACAAGAAAACGGATGATCAAACTGCTGATGAGCGTCGGCTGCGACCGAAACCATGCGACCGCAGGTGCAAATCTGTGTGATGGCAGCACTTCGCACGCGGAGATTTACCACAGAGCGCTGCGATGGTTTTCTTTTGTTGAGGACGATTTCACCGGCGCGGTCGCCGGAACGGTCGGGAGCGTGTATGGCTGAGCGGTTCTACTGCGTGCGCCAGCGCGCGGGGAATCTGGTCAAGGAGTACCGCGGGACGTTGCCGCCGCGCTATGCGCCCTCCGACACCGACGAGGACCGGCGCGCCAAGGCCGACCTCAAGGCGCAGCGGCGCACGGTGCTCAACCGCGACTCCACCGACCGGCTCGAGCTGATGATCGCGCTCATGGGCAAGTACGCCACGCACTACATTCTGGAGTTCGACGACGAGCATCTGCCGGAGCGCTTTGCCGATGTGCGCAAGGCGCTGCGGGCCTTCCTGCGGCGCGTGGAACGATTTCGAAGGGATAGGTTTCTTGACTATATTCCGGTCATAGAAGGGCGGCATGGAGATCACAGGTACCACATACACCTTGTTGTTGATCGCCGGCAACTGCCTGCTGAGACTGTTCGGATCTTGTGGGCGGGCGGAAATGTGACGGACTGGCCGGTGTTCAAAAGGCGTGGCAAGGTTCTTGGGTTTCGATATCTCGCAAAGTATCTCTCGAAGGAGCGGAGCGACGGCTTTATTATTCCAATCGGACGGCACCCGTGGAGCTGCTCGCGATGTTTGAGCGCAAAGCTTCCGCCACCGGAAGTCTGGCTCGATGAAAGTGGACAAATCGAAATTCCGCAAGGTGCACTGCTTCCAAAGCGACGCAGCGGATGCAATCAATTCGGAAGCTACCAAGTTGCCACATGGATCGATCCTTAAATTAGAATAAGATCGCGCGTGCGCGCGACATTACTTGTAGACTATTGGTTATTTGTTGACAAAATAGTAAAAAGGGGTGAAAAGCTTGCAAAGCAAGGAAAAACGTGATAAAATTTCCGTAGTGGATGGGCGGATCGTGTGCCCGATCTGCCGAACAAAAACGCAGCAGGCCGTGAGACCTGAAACGACGGCAACGTACTTGCAGGTTTTCTGCCGGCGGTGCAAATGGGAAGCTCTTGTGAATATCGAAAATGGCCAGTGCTCTTTGAGTAGCCCGTGCTGATCAATCCTTGGACGGATGATCGGTGCGGGTTTTTATTTTTGCCCAGGAGGTGCGCGATGGCTAAATCACCACTTCGGCCGTGCCGGCACGCAGGGTGCCCGGATCTGACACGCGGCGGCTGGTGCGCGAAGCATCGGCCGCAGCACCAGCGACGCATGAGCGCGGCGTATCATTCCTGGTACAGCCTGCCGATCTGGACGGACGATCTCCGTCCGGCGCATCTGCTCGCTGAGCCATTCTGCTGCGAGTGCGCGGCGTCCGGCGTTCGTACCCGCGCGACGGTAGTCGACCACATCAAGCCGTTCCGCGGCGACTGGGCGCTGTTTGTCGACAAGACGAACCACCAGAGCTTGTGCAAGTGGCATCATGACCGCAAGACGGCCGCGGAGCAGCGTGCAGATCGTCAGGAAAACGCGCAGAAATAAAACGGCCTGGCTGCGTCAAGCATCGCCTGCGCCGGAGCGCGCGTCTGTCGGTGCGCGAGCGCGTGCGTGTGGTTCCTTGCACCCGCCCCCCCCCCCCTGGTCAAAAAAGTTTCGGGCGCTTGCCTGAAATACCCCGCCAAGCCTCGTTTGCGAGAAAAATTCCCCGATCAGGTTGCGGCTGAGCAGCGGGCAGATCGTGAGCGGAGGGCAAATCGTGAGGGTGGTCAAAGCGTTAGCGGAGGGCAAGCCGTGAACAAGGCGCGAGGCATGGTGATGGCGAACCAACAGGGCCGCTTCCTAAACACAGCGCACAGATGTGCACTTCAAAACACAGCTTTACGGGCCCTGCCGGGCGGTACTTTTGGCTGCCGGCATTGGGCTGTTGGCGGCATTTTCGACCGCTCGTCCTCGCCGGGTTCCGATGCGACGGCTGCAAAGGCCCTTCTTCCTGCATTGGGCGCCCGGCAGAGCCCGTAAACCATACAGGAGGACAATATGCCGGCGAAGGTAAAGGCATTGGAAAATCAGACGAAGCATCTGACAAAAGAAGAGATCGAGGCGCGCCAGGCTGCCGAGGAGAGCACCATGCCGGTGCGCGAGCTCGTGCAGCTCAAAAAGCCGCGATTTCTCAGCGGCAACGCTGCCGCCGGCTATTACTGGAAGCTGACGGTGGGGCGCATGGAAGGGCTCGCGATCTTGGACGATTTGGACAGCGAGCAGCTCGGCGTATATTGCCAGATGCTTGCCAGAGCGGAGATCCTTTATCGGCAGAGCGCCGACGCTTCCAAAGCGCTGCGCGATGCCATCAAGACCAAAGACAGCAAGCAGATCGGGTCCGCGCTTGAGGCTGTTGCCGGCGTGGAAAAGACGCTGCAGGCACTGGAGAGCCGGATTCTGCAATATGCCGAAAAGCTCGGGCTGACGCCGACCGGCCGCGTACACCTGGCGCGCAAGCGCGCGGCTGCTGCGGCTGTGCCGGAAGAAGCGGATGATCTGTTCGGAGACTGAATGTGCCGGAATCGGGCACGGAGGGGAAGGATGTATGAAGAACACGGAAAGACCAGCGGCGGAAGACTGTCTGCTCGGGCGCAAGACAATGGACGATAAGTGCGAAAACTGCCAGACGTGCGGCTGGAATCCAAAAGTTGCAACAGCAAGGAAAGAGGCGCGCAGAAAGCGCGAGAGCGAGCACCTGGAGGTCATGCGGCTGCGCGAGGCGAGGGCGCACACCGCGCCGGATAGCGAGGGCTGGTACAGCGTCAAGTGGGCGCTGCCGGAGCTGATGGAGCGCGTGATCGTGACGGACGGCGTGTTTGTCGGCGAGGCGTACTTCGGCTCCAGCGGCTGGACGCGCTTCGGCAAGACGCTGCCGGCAAAAGAACTGGGGATCTTCAAGCCGATCGCATGGATGCCGATGCCGAAGCCGTACGGGAGGAAAAGGACATGAGTGACTATGAAAAGCTGCTTGCGGGGCTCAATGCCTGCGCCGGAAGAAGCGGAACGTGCGAGGAGTGCTCCTATGACTGCGGGAGCGCGGAGTGCGTGCTGAATCTGATCGGTGCCGCGGCGGACGCGATGGAGCAGCAGAGGGCGGAAATTAACCGCCTGACGGCGGAGAACAGAGCGAAGGAGCAGTATATCGCCGAGCACATGGGCGGAACTGCCGAGCGAAACGCGAGAATGAAGCGGGACGCGGAGCGGCTGCGCGGGACAACGGCGCACGCCTTTGCCGACGGCGGCGCTCTGATTCTTAAAGACGAGTACACATGAGCGCGAGACCGACGGGGCAGCACCATCCGGTAAGTGTGTACGCCAAGCAGGTGACGCGCGGGAAGCTGCGCTCCATGTGCGGGAAGTACGAGATTCTCGCCTGCGAGCGGCATCTGCGCGACCTCAAGCGGCAGGGGACAAAGGATTTTCCGTATGTGTTTGACACGACGCGCGCCGACCGCATTATCCGCTGGTTCGGCCAGTGCATTCAGGTGCGCGGCGTGGACGCGGGCAAGCCAATCGTTCCGGAGCCGTGGCAGGTATTCGACCTGGGCTGCACCTATGGCTGGGTGCATAAGGACACGGGCGCGCGGCGCTTTAACCGCACCTACAACAAGCGTGCGCGCGGCTGCTACAAGTCGAGCGAGAAAAGCTGCCAGGGCCTCTACCACATGTGCGCGGACGCGATCTATCCCCCGTACCACCCGGAGCTTGCGGCGTTTGAGAGTGAGCCGGAGGTGGAGTGCGCGGCTGTCGACCGCGGACAGGCCATGCGCGTGCTGGGCGACGCCAAGAAAATCGCGCTCGCCTCGCCGAACATCTTAAAGCGGCTGATCGTGCCGCGCTCCAATCCGATCGTGCACAAGACGCGCGGCGGCTTCATGCGGGCGCTGAGCAAGGACACCAAGAATAAGGACTCCGGCGCACCGTGCTATTACATCGTGGACGAGTACCACGCGCACGTGACGTCAGAAATATACGACCTCGGCCTTGACAGCTTCGGCAAGCGCGCACAGAGCCTTCTGGACGTCATTACGACGGCTGGTGACGACGCGCAGAGCAAGCCCTGCTTTACCGAGGAGCGCTATGCCAAGAGTATCCTCGACGACCCCAGCGTGGTGGACGAGAGCTATTTCGTGATGATCCGCGAGGCGGACGCGCAGGACAATCCGCACGACGAGGCGACGTGGCTCAAGGCAAACCCCTGCCTGCGGTACCCGAGCGCGTACAGCGCGATCTTGCTCAAGCAGATCCGCGACGAGCACAACGCCGCCTACACCTCGAACGATCCGAACAAGATACGCAAATTCCTCACGCGCCGCCTCTGCCTGTGGCAGACCGGCAGCGTGAACCGCTACTTGGACGAGAACTGCATGGATTTAGCGCGCAAAGCCATGATCGGGCGCGGCGAGTTTGCAAAGCTGACCGACAACCGCGAGTGCTGGTGCGGATTTGACCTTGGTAAGCGCATCGACCTTTCGGGCGTGGGCGCGGTGTTCCTGCTCGACGACGGGCGCGTTGCCATCAAGGCGCACGGCTTCATGCCGGAAAACGGGGCGCAAAAGCACGAGCACTCCGACCGAGTGCCGTACATTGCATGGGCTAAGGACGGTTTTTGCACGCTCACGCCCGGCGATGTGACGGACAACAGCTTTGTGGATAACTGGATCGCCGCGGGCGAGAGGGTGCACGGCTGGAAGCTCGTGGAGGTCGATTACGACGGGCATAACGCGACTGACCTTGCCATCAAGATGTGCGAGGAGCGGAGCAACGAGGATCTGTGCGTGGAAATTTCGCAGACCTGCGCGGGGCAGAACCTTGCCGTCAAGAGCTTTCGGGAGCTTCTGCTCTCCGGGCGCATCGTGATGGAGTACTCGCCGCTGCTTTTATGGTGCCTCGGCAACGCCATTGAGATCGCCAACAA